>CAMJHI010000105.1 GCA_946405475.1 uncultured Clostridia bacterium | reverse complement strand
CGGCCTTTTCCGCGATGGCCGCCTGGGCGGCGGCGAGGCGTGCGATCGGCACGCGGAACGGCGAGCAGGACACGTAGTCGAGGCCGATCTTGTGGCAGAATTCCACGGAAACGGGGTCACCGCCGTGCTCACCGCAGATGCCGCAGTGCATGTCGGGGCGAACCTTCTTGCCCAGGGAGACGGCCATTTCCATCAGGCGGCCGACGCCGGTCTGATCGAGCTTGGCAAACGGATCGTTCTCGAAGATCTTGGTTTCATAGTACGCGCCGAGGAATTTGCCGGCGTCGTCACGGCTGAAGCCGAAGGTCATCTGGGTGAGGTCGTTGGTGCCGAAGCAGAAGAAGTCCGCTTCCTTGGCGATCTCGTCAGCGGTGAGAGCCGCACGCGGGATCTCGATCATGGTGCCGACTTCGTACTTGAGGTCGCTGCCGGCCGCGGCGATTTCCGCGTCAGCCGTAGCAACAACGATATCCTTGACGAACTTCAGCTCTTTCACATCGCCGACCAGCGGGATCATGATCTCGGGGACGATCGACCAATCCGGATGCGCCTTCTTGACGTTGATGGCGGCGCGAATGACGGCCTTGGTCTGCATCTTGGCGATTTCGGGGTAGGTGACGGTCAGGCGGCAGCCTCTGTGACCCATCATCGGGTTGAACTCATGCAGCGAAGCGATGATCGCTTTGATGTCGGCAACGCTCTTGCCCTGCGCAGCGGCGAGCAGCTCGATGTCGGCTTCTTCGGTGGGCACGAACTCGTGCAGCGGCGGATCGAGGAAGCGGATGGTGACCGGGCAGCCTTCCAGCGCTTCATAGAGCTTTTCAAAGTCGCCCTGCTGATAGGGAAGGATCTTATCGAGCGCGGCTTCTCTTTCTTCCAGCGTGTCGGCGCAGATCATCTCGCGGAACGCGGCGATTCTGTCAGCCTCAAAGAACATATGCTCGGTACGGCAAAGGCCGATGCCTTCTGCGCCAAGCTCACGGGCCTTCTTCGCGTCGGCCGGGGTGTCGGCGTTGGTGCGGACCTTGAGCTTCCTGTATTTGTCGGCCCAGGCCATGATGCGGCCGAATTCGCCGGCGATTTCCGCGTCGACGGTCGGGATGATGCCGTCATAGATGTTGCCGGTGGAGCCGTCGATGGAGATATAGTCGCCTTCATGGAAGGTCTTGCCGGCCAGCTCAAACTGCTTGTTTTCTTCGTCCATCTTGATGTCGCCGCAGCCGGAAACACAGCAGGTGCCCATGCCGCGCGCCACGACGGCCGCGTGAGAGGTCATGCCGCCGCGAACGGTGAGGATGCCCTGAGAGGCCTTCATGCCGGTGATATCTTCGGGGGAAGTTTCCAGGCGGACAAGGACGACCTTTTCGCCTCTGTTGTTCCAGGCTTCTGCATCTTCAGCGGTGAAGACGATCTTGCCGCAGGCAGCGCCGGGGGAAGCGCCCAGACCCTTGCCGACCGGCGTGGAAGCCTTGAGGGCTTTCGCGTCAAACTGCGGGTGAAGCAGGGTGTCGAGGTTTCTGGGGTCGATCATGGCGACGGCTTTCTTTTCGTCGATCATGCCTTCGTCAACGAGGTCGCAGGCGATCTTGAGAGCAGCCTTCGCGGTTCTCTTGCCGTTTCTGGTCTGGAGCATATAGAGCTTGCCCTGTTCGACGGTGAACTCCATATCCTGCATGTCGCGGTAATGATCTTCGAGCGTGGCGCAGACAGCCTTGAACTGCGCGAACGCTTCGGGGAATTTTTCAGCCATCTGAGCGATCGGCATGGGGGTGCGAACACCGGCCACGACGTCTTCGCCCTGCGCGTTGGTAAGGAATTCGCCCATCAGACCCTTTTCGCCGGTGGCGGGGTCACGGGTGAAGGCAACGCCGGTGCCGCAATCGTCACCCATGTTGCCGAACGCCATCATCTGCACGTTGACAGCGGTGCCCCAGGAGTAGGGGATGTCGTTGTCGCGGCGGTAAACGTTGGCGCGGGGGTTATCCCAGGAGCGGAACACGGCTTCGATCGCGCCCTTGAGCTGTTCTTTCGGATCGGTCGGGAAATCGGCGCCGATCTTGTTCTTGTATTCGGCCTTGAACTGGCCGGCCAGCTCTTTGAGGTCGTCGGCGGTGAGCTCAACGTCCTGCTTGACGCCCTTGGCTTCTTTCATGGCGTCGATGAGCTGCTCAAAGTATTTCTTGCCGACTTCCATGACGACGTCGGAATACATCTGGATGAATCTGCGGTAGCAGTCCCAGGCCCAACGGGGGTTGTTGGATTTTTTCGCCATAACGTCAACGACGGTCTCGTTCAGGCCGAGGTTGAGGATGGTGTCCATCATGCCGGGCATGGAAGCGCGGGCGCCGGAACGGACGGAGACGAGCAGCGGGTTTTCGGCGTCGCCGAATTTTTTGCCGGTGATCTCTTCCATCTTCACGATGTACTCGTCGATCTGGGCCATGATCTCGTCGTTGATCTTTCTGCCGTCTTCATAATACTTGGTGCAGGCTTCGGTGGAAATGGTGAAGCCCTGCGGAACAGGCAGCCCGATGTTGGTCATTTCGGCGAGGTTCGCGCCCTTGCCGCCGAGGAGCTCGCGCATGTTGGCGTTGCCTTCGGAGAACAGGTAAACGTATTTGTGAGCCAATGTAATCAACCTCCAGTGTTAATTATTACCAAATTTCGTGCGTGCTGCCGCGTTGGGGTACAATCCAACACATACAGTCATGCTACGACACATTATAACACAGGCGTTTGGTCGTGTCTATACTATTTTTTCTATAAAATACCAAATTTATACGCGCGACATTTTGTTGATTATTCTAAAATAAAAGAAGCCGCGATTTTTTTGAGATTTTTTTCAATTTTCACTTGCTTTTTTATTTGGAGTGTGGTAATATGTTCGGGCAGTTGAAAAACTGCGCATGCGCTGGTAGCTCAGCTGGATAGAGTGTTTGGCTACGAACCAAAAGGTCGGGGGTTCGAGTCCCTTCCAGCGCGCCAAACGCGGGTGATACCCATGAGGGTATCGCCCGCGTTTTTTGTTCAGAGGAAGGGACTCGAACAAGGAGGGAGGAGCGCAGCGACGGAAGAAAACAGTCCGGTGGACTGTTTTCGCCGACGGGGCAACGAGCGAAGCGAGGCGACAGGCGCGGGAGCGCCGGGACGAAGTCCCTTCCAGCGCGCCAAGAAAAAGCAGTGATTTGTTTAACAAATCACTGCTTTTTCAATGATATCCGTTCCGATCGGAACGGATGAGATACGCACTGCGTATGATATCCGCTGACGCGGATGATATACGCCTGCGGCGTATAAAAGAACGGGTATTACATCATATTTGCGGTGCAAATATATCATACGGCGCTCAGCCGTATATCATATCGCGCGGCGATTATCATTTAAGTAACCGTTACCGTGCTCTTGTCAGCTCATTCTGAATGCTGTTGACTCTGTTCTGCAGCGGGAGAATCTTTCTGTTAAATTCTTTGTTTGCGGAATCGATCTTTGCCTCAATTTCCTTGCCGGCTGCATCCATTCGATCCTGAACAGCTTTCTTCTCTGTCTCCACCTGATCGATTTTTTCCTGCAGCGCTTTCTTTTCCTTAACCTTGAAAATGCCGAGAGCGTCTTTTTCGGCTGAAAGCGTCCGGATCTTCTCTTCGAGCGCTTCGATCTCCACTTGACCGGGGATCGCGGCCTTTTCTTTTTTCAGGGCTTTTACCTGTTCGATTTGGGAAGCAGTCAGGTTGGAGATCTGTTTCTCCAGATCCCTCTTCTCAGTTCCCAAGCGAACTTTTTCCTCTTTGTGCTCTGCCCAGTAGGCGTCCTGACGCTTTTTCGCTTCTTCTTGAGCCTTGCGCTTCTTGTCCGCTTCAATGGCTGCCTCGACCTGCTTCATTTTCGTACGCCACTTTTTCGCGTTTGCTTCCCATTCTCGGTTGTTTTTATTCCTTTCGGCAACGGCCGAGTCGGTCAGCGTAAGCTTTTTGAAATAACTCTTTCCCCAATCGGTGAAGTTGTAATCCCACGAGCACCCGTCCCGCACGGCGTTATTGATGAGCACCATGGTTTCATAACTGGTTGCTCTCATCTCATAAAGCTCCAGATCGCGGTTCTCGTCGGTTCCAAACAAGAGGTTTGCCATTTTCAGCGATTCAATGCAGCAATCGGCTTCCGTGATGAAGCGCCTGAACGCGTAGTCTCCGGGTCTGCCGTCATCTCCTTTGTAGGCGCTTACGATCTTCACGTTGAAATCAGTGAGGATAGCTTTGAGAATGACATAGCCGAGATCTCTTCCAAACAGATCTGTGTCGACCCCTGATTTGGCCAGAAAATCAAGTGTGTTTCCGACGATGGTCATCACGTCGCTTTTCAGCGCGGCTACATCGGTTGCGTTCGGACGGTTCAGGAAATTCTGCATACGAAGTGTCAGAAGAGCCTTGTGGAGCTTTTCGATCTCCTGCTTGCATTTTTGCGAAAGCTCTTCTTTCTTGTCTTCCGGGCAGTTGTCCAACGCGTGGGAAAAGGCGTTGATCGTTTCACTGATCCGCTGGTTGCCCAGAGTGGATTCCCAGCCGACCGCCACGCCCTTGATGAACCAGGCTTCATATGCAGTGGGGTCGACCTCGATGATCTTGTTGCAGTAACTGTCTGCTTCCGCATTATTGCCGGCGTCCAGCGCGTTTTTGGCCATGGAAAGATAATTGCCGGTCAGATGAGAACTGTCAACTTGCACCGTCCCTTCTACCATCATTTTCCGGGCTTCCTCAACGCTGTATTGCGTGCCGCAATTCTGGCACACAAACAGCCCGTCCTGTTTTACAAGGTTTTTGCTGCCGCACATTTCGCAAGTTAATTGTTTCATAGCTGTACCTCCCGATTTCCTTTTACATTCCACTTTTGCATTATAATATTTTTTTACAGCGAAAAAGAAAAAGTGACACGAATGCAGCTTTTTTTGGTATGAACGTCGTTTTTTCATCATTCCCGGCAGTATATCCGCGTCAGAAAACAAAACGGCATTCCTAATTATAACCATATAGTTATAAATAGGAATAGAATACCACGAGAATGCTACACTGTCAATATAACCAATCAGTTATTTTGCAGGAGGGCATTGTGGGGTATTATCGCAGATTGCGTGATTTGAGGGAGGATCATGATCTGACGCAGCAGCAGGTGGCGGAGTATCTGCACATGAAGCAGCCGCAGTATAACCGCTACGAGCGAGGCTTGCGCGATATTCCTTCCGATGTGTTGATCGCGCTGGCCAAGCTGTATCACACCACAACGGATTATATTCTGGGTCTAACCGATCAGGAATAGCCGAAACAAGCTCCGAATCAGGCATTCAAACAAAAAAGCCCTTCACAGGGCTTTTCTTTTTGGCCGGCGGGCTTTATTCCGCCTGTTCACCCGGCTTTTTGACACGGCGCAGGATCGTGGTCAGATTGTTGACCAGAACGGCGACGGCGCTGCAGGCCACGGCGGCGCGCAGGGCAGGCGAACGGTCGGAACGGCTGTAAAGCGCCAGCATCGTCAGCAGATTGGCGAACAGAATGGAATTGAGTTTCACGGCAAAAGCCTCCTTTTATTTGTTTGCTTCGATACTTTCTTCCATGAAGGTCTGCTTGAAGGTCGTGTAACGCCGGTACTCATCCCGAACGCCGTCGAAGCACCCGACGGCAAAGAGAACAAGAAAGACGAGGGGAACGACGATGAACACAAGAGAATGCAGGAACAGATCGGTCAGATCGTCGTATTCCGACAGAAGAGTGAAAAAGTACCCGATCATACAGCAGGGCGCAACGCTGAGAACAGAAAACAGAACGGACGAGATCACGGCCGTCGTTTTCAGCCTTTTTTTCCTTTGGCAGAGCGTTCGCTGAAAAACGTGAGCTTTGAGCGAAGAGGCGTCGACCGCCGCGTCGGTCGGGCGAGCTTCTTTCAGAGACCGCAGAACGCATTCGTAAAACAACCGATCGGGTTCCTTGGTGAAGTGAAAATCCCGATGATCCTGCTGATTCCTGTTTTCAACGGCGTGGAGAAAATTGGAAAAGCAAAAGATGAGGTCCGCGATCGCGTCAGTTCCGACGGCTTTGCCCGACAGGAGCAGCTTCAGATCGTCATGGATCCGCTGCGCGTAAGACAACCCTTCTGCGGCCGGGCTGTTCCACGAATGGCCGCAGCCTGTGGGCGCCGCGCCTTCCTCACGGCAGAAGGCCGTCATCAAATTGAACATGGCGGCCTTTTCGTCGCAAGAGGCGTTCGCGCCCGCCAGCGACAGGAAAAGGAACGCTTCGCTAAGCTCGGCGGCGACCTGCCGCCCCGTTTTTTCGCTGACGCCGCCTTGCTCCAGAACCGTTTGCGCGGCTTTGACCAGTGCGTCGAAGGAACACCGGGCCGCCAGATCCAGCTTTGCGTTCAGGTCGTTCTGCGTTCGTTTCGCGAAGTTCGTTTTGGAGCGGGTCGGAGCAAACCAGTTATCGCGGTCGTCGCGGTCATCGTGGTCGCCAAGGTCGTCTTCCATCAACCACAGCAGAAACAGATCGTCATTCAGCGTAACCTTTCCGTCGCCGTCAAAATCGAAGAGAGAATCAAAAAAATCCGACATTCTTGTCACCTCGTTCCGTTATATCCGGCCGCTCTGCCGTGAGTTTATCACAGCAGAATGCGAAAAACAAGATGCCTGCCGGGCACAGTCCGTTGCTTGGTACTCTGGCGGGCTTTTTTGGCAAAAAAACAAGCCGCATATGCCGAAACAAGGTTCGGATACGCGGCTTGAAAAGCAGTTTTGTCAGATCATTCGTGCATGAAAACCAGCGTGAACACGGTGCGGTCGCCGCCGCCAAGGCCGGTTCCGCCGGCGGTGGTGGTCGTCATGGTGCTCAGCACCCAGCCCTGCTGCGCCCAGCGGTTGAGCTCGGCGTCAAGCTCGCTCAGGTTTTTGGCGTCGTGGCCGATGAATTTTTCCTTCAGCACGACCTGAGACGTTTTGTATTGCATGATGTGGCCTCCTTGTATATTTTTTACGATTATAGCAAAGAATCACGCAAAAAGCAAGCCTGTCCGCCTATTCTTCGGAGATCGTTCACACGTTGTTTGACATTCACGCGCGTGTGTGGTACCATGCAGACGGCAGAATGAAAGGTCAGCAAATCAGACACGCAAACACGTGAAGAAATGATCCGATAGGTGAGGGGATATTTATGTCAAAAATAAAAGAGCAGCGGGAAGCGGCCGGAATGACCCGCGCGGAGCTTGCCCGTGAATCCGGCGTTCCGCTGCGGACGCTTGAAGAATGGGAGGCCGGGCGCCGGCTCCCGCGGGACGTGTATCAATTGGCCAAGGTTGCGCGTGCGCTGAACTGCGCCATTGAAGATTTGATCGTAATCGAGTAAAAAAGCCGCCCGGATCGCACTGAGGGGGAAATCGGAATTTGTCGGGCTGGCGCCCGACTCGATATATTGCTGCGCAATTCGATATACCTTCGGTTCGATATGCCT
>CAMJHI010000104.1 GCA_946405475.1 uncultured Clostridia bacterium | reverse complement strand
CTTACCCGAATTTATTAAGTTAAACCATTCATTGCGATCGGCTGAACCCTGATAACTGACTTCTGCACGACATCGCTTGAAACAAAGGAGGCTCAATGCACGGGACGCTTTTGGCTGGGAGAACTGCTCGAATCATAGAAAAGCATTACGATCGGAGCGCAGCGACCCTCAATTTTGCCTTTCGCATTCCGCCTTTCGCCTTGAGAATCAAACCGCTGTCGGCTATCACCCACATCCGCAAAAAAGCGCTGCCGAACCGAACCGGAACGGCAGCGCTTCTGCATGTTTCTTTCACAGAGGAAGGGGATTATTTTTGAGCGGTTTCGGCCTTTTCGCCTTTTTTGTTGAGCACCAGGTTGGTGATGATGCCGAGGATGAGGGCGCAGGCGATCTCGGTGAGGGTGACCTTGCCGATGTTGAGGGTCATGCCGCCGATGCCGCAGATGAGGATGACGGCGACCACGAACAGGTTCTTGTTTTCATCGAGGTTGACCTTCTGGATCATTTTCAGACCGCTGACGGCGATGAAGCCGTAAAGCGTGATGCACACGCCGCCCATGACGCAGGCGGGGATGGTGGAAAGGAACACGATGAACGGGTTGAAGAAGGAGATCACGATGGCCATGATGGCGGTGGTGAGGATGGTGACGATGGAGGCGTTGCCGGTGATGGCCACGCAGCCGACGGATTCACCGTAGGTGGTGTTCGGGCAGCCGCCGAAGAACGCGCCCACCATGGAGCCGACGCCGTCACCCAGCAGGGTGTTGTGCAGGCCGGGATCCTTGAGCAGGTCTTTGTTGATAACGGAGGACAGGTTCTTGTGGTCGGCGATGTGTTCCGCGAACACGACGAACGCCACGGGCACGTAAGCGACCGCAATGCTGCCGATGTAAGCGCCGTCAATTTCTTTCAGACCCTGCGCGGCGGTGAGGAAGGTGAAGCCGGGCACCGCGAAGAATTTCATGCCGGAGAAAACGGAGAAATCAATGATTTTGAACGTGTCGTTGCCGGTCTTCATGCCGATGAGGGTGAAGATGGTGGCCACGCAGTAACCGGCGAGGATACCGATGATGAAGGGGATGAGCTTGGTCATTTTTTTGCCGTAAACGCTGCAGAGCATCACGGTGAACAGCGTGACCAGCGCGCAGATGAAGCCGAGCCAGCCCTTGGTGTTCATCACAAAACCGGCGTCGGTCTTGGCAAAGGTGAGCGCGTCGCCCACGGCGTTGCCGGCCAGCGAAAGCCCGATGATGGAAACCGTGGGGCCGATGACGACGGCGGGCATGAGCTTGTCGATCCATTTCACGCCGGCGATTTTGACCACGATGGCGATGATGACGTAAACCAGACCGGCGAAGATGGCGCCGAGGATGAGGCCGACGTAGCCCGCTTTCATGGAAGCGGCGCCGCCGAAGGCTGCGAACATCGAGCCGAGGAAGGCGAACGAGGAGCCGAGGAACACCGGGCTGCGGAAGCGGGTGAACAGCAGGTAAACGATGGTGCCCACGCCTGCGCCGAACAGCGCGGCGGACTGCTGCATGTCGTTGCCGACAATGGCGGGCACCGCGATGGTCGCGGCGAGGATGGCGAGCAGCTGCTGGAACGCGAAGACGATGAGCTGCGGGAACTTGGGCTTGTCTTTGATGTCATAGGCGAGTTTCATGTTGTTTCCTCCGTGTTATTTTTATTGGAACCCATATGGGTAATTCCCGGTGGGAGTTGTCGGGCGCGGCCCGACGAAATAATGAATACTGAATACTTAAGACTGAAAACTGAAAAATTGTGGAAGGGCTCTGCCCTTACCCGATTATTAAACCGTTATTCATTTTTCAGTCTTCAATTTTCATTGTGGAATTTGCTCAAGCAAATTCCACAATGTCCGCCCCCGTTTTGCCGTCAAATTCCGGCAGGTAAACGGCCACGTGCTCGCTGCGCGCGGTGGGCAGGTTTTTGCCGACGTAATCGGCGCGGATGGGCAGCTCGCGGTGGCCGCGGTCGATGAGCACGGCCAGCTGGATCTGCGCCGGCCGCCCGGCGGCAAACACGGCTTCGATCGCGGCGCGCGCGGTGCGCCCGGTGAACAGCACGTCGTCGACCAGAATCACGGTTTTGCCAGTCACGTCGGTCGTGATCGCGTCGCCCACCTGCGGTGTTTCGTCGATTCGGGTCAGATCGTCGCGGTAAAAGCGGATGTTCAGCGATTCCAGCGGCAGGGTCACGCCCTCGATGGCGGCGACGTTCTGCCGGATCATTTGCGCCAGCGGCAGCCCGCGGCGCTGGATGCCCACGAGCACCAGCCCCTCAACGCCCTTGTTGCGCTCGATGATCTCGTGCGAGATGCGGCGAACGGCGCGGTTCAGCGCCGCTTCATCCATCACGGTCGCTTTGAACTGCGTCATGCCCGACACCCCGTTTCATAAAAAAATGATCTCATCGCACGGCATGCGACAAGATCGGCAGCATTCGTCATTTTTCGCGGGGAAAAGCCCGCGAAAGCGCGCGTCGCGTTTCTTGTCGGCATCACGGTACCGCCCTTAAAGAAATGCGTTTGGCAGCCACAGGGGGAGAAAAGCGGCTGCTTTTTAATGCAGAAAAAGCGCGCCCGAAACGGACACGCTTACCAGCAAGAATTATTCGGAAAAGCCGGATTCAACCAGCCGGACCAGATCATCAACGGCCTGCGTTTCGTCGGAACCGCCGGCGATGATGCGGATCTGCGTGCCGCCCATGATGCCAAGGGACAAAACGCCCAGCAGGCTCTTGGCGTTGACGCGGCGATCTTCTTTTTCGACCCAGATGGAAGACTTATACTCGTTTGCCTTCTGGATGAAGAAGGTAGCCGGACGGGCATGAAGACCAACCTGATTCTGAACGGTCACATCTTTAACGTACATATGAATAATCTCCTGTTCTGTTGAAAAACCGGTACGATGATCGGACTCTTTCCTTATGATTATGGTACATATTATACCACAAAAACCAAAGCCGTCAATGAAAAAAACCGACTTCCGACCCCGTTTTCAAGAATTCTACGCCTGCGCCAAGCCTGCACAATTCCAAGCGTCAAACTTTGTGCAGGTTGACTAAAATTTTTTTGAGAAATCAGAAGAACCGGCCGTTCCGCCTGGAAAACGGCGCCGGCTTCAGTCTTCCGCATCCGCCAGCAGCGCCGCGATGATCGCGTTGGAAACCAAAAAACCCTTCGGATTCAGGCGCACACCGCTTTCATCGCAAACAAGCAGCCCCCGCTCGGCAAACGGCTTTGCCGCGGTGCGGAGCGCCGCAGGCAGCGCAAAGCCGAACCGTTCTTTGGTTCCCCGCTCGGTCAGTCCCTCAGTCAGACGCAGGCGCAGCATGGCGTATTCCTCAAAGCCGCCGCCCTCACCGTCCTCAACCGTTTGCGGGTGCTCGGCGTCGGCGGTGTTGTAATAGCGTTTGCCGCCGTAAAACGAATGCGCGGCCGGGCCGATCCCGATATATTCCTCATCGTTCCAATAAATGAGGTTGTGGCGGCTGGCATGCCCCGGCTTGGCGAAATTGGAGATCTCGTATTGATAAAAGCCGTTCTGTTCCGCCTCTTCACACGCGGTCAGGTACAGTTCGCAGCATGCGTCCTCATCCGGCAGGTTCAGCGTTTTTTCCACCTTTTCAAACGGCGTGCCCTGCTCGATCTTGAGCAGGTAGGCGCTCAGATGCGTCGCGCCGCTTTCGGCGCAGAAGGCAACGCTCTGCCGCACGGTCGCGGGGGTCTGGAACGGGATGCCGAGCATGACGTCCAGCGAAAAATCGGTGACGCCCGCGGCCTTGACCATGGCCACCGCCTGCCTCACCTGCTGTTCGCCCGCGCGGCGGCCGAGAGCCTTGCGTTCCTGCTCCACGACCGACTGCATCCCCATCGAAATGCGGTTCGCGCCGTGGCTCACCAGCGCGTTCAGCTCCGCCTGCGACCATTCCTCGCACAGGTCGGACGGGTTGCATTCCACCGTCACCTCGGCGTCGGGCCGTTTGCTTATCGCGTCGAGCACGCGGCACAGGTTTTGCGCGCCAAGCTGCGAAGGGGTGCCGCCGCCGAAATAAACCGTGCGGAACGTCAGCCCCTTTTGCGTTTGCTCTTTTATAATGTTTTTAATAATAGTTTCCGTATACCGCGCCTTGAACACCGCGTCCGCCCGGAAGGAATAAAAATCGCAATAGGGGCATTTGCCGCGGCAGAACGGCACGTGGATATACAGCCCCGGATCATTTGTCGTCATCGAGCTTGAGCACCGCCATGAACGCCTCCTGCGGCACCTCAACCGTGCCGAACTGGCGCATGCGCTTTTTGCCTTCCTTCTGTTTTTCGAGCAGCTTCTTTTTGCGCGTGATGTCGCCGCCGTAGCACTTGGCGAGCACGTCCTTGCGCATGGCCTTGACGGTTTCGCGGGCGATCACCTTGCCGCCCACGGCGAGCTGGATGGGAATTTCAAACATCTGGCGCGGAATGTTGTCCTTGAGCTTTTCCGCGATCTTGCGCGCGCGGCCGTAGGCCTTGTCGGCGTGGATGATGAACGACAGCGCGTCGATCATTTCGCCGTTGAGCAGCACGTCTAACTTGACGAGCTTGGAGGGCTGATACTCCGACAGCTCATAATCGAACGAGGCGTAGCCGCGGGTGCGCGATTTGAGCGAATCGAAAAAGTCGTAGATGATCTCGTTGAGCGGCAGCTCATAGTGGATATCCACGCGGTCGGTCGTGATGTAGCTCATGTCCTTGAATACGCCGCGCCGCTCCTGACACAGATCCATGATCGCGCCCACGTAATCGCTCGGCGCGTAGATGTGCGCGTTGGTCATCGGCTCTTCACACGAAGCGATCGTGGCCGGGTCGGGGTAATTGGTGGGGTTGTCGATTTCGACGATGCTGCCGTCGGTGAGCTTGATTTTGTAGACCACGCTCGGCACGGTGGTGACCAGATCAAGGTCATATTCGCGTTCGAGCCGCTCCTGAATGATCTCCAGATGCAGCAGCCCCAGAAAGCCGCAGCGGAAGCCGAAGCCCAGCGCGCCGGAGGTTTCGGGTTCAAACGAAAGCGAAGCGTCGTTCAATTGCAGCTTGGCCAGCGCCTCGCGCAGGGATTCATAATCCGCGCCGTCAGCCGGGTAGATGCCGCAGAACACCATGGGGTTGACCTTGCGGTAGCCGGGCAGCGCCTCGCTCGCCGGATTTTCGGCGGTGGTCACCGTGTCGCCCACGCGGGCGTCGCCCACGGTTTTGATGGAGGCGGTGATGTAGCCGACCTCACCGGCGGTCAGCTCGGCGGCAGGTTCGAGCGAGGTGGCGCGCATATAGCCCACCTCGACCACGGTGAACTGTGCGCCCGTAGCCATCATGCGCATGGTGTCGCCGGCCTTGATCCTGCCGTCCATCACGCGCACGTAAACGATGACGCCGCGGTAGCTGTCGTAGATCGAATCGAAAATGAGCGCGCGCAGCGGCAGGTTCTCGTCCGCCTTCGGCGCGGGGATATCCCGCACGATGCGTTCAAGCACCTGTTCCACGTTCAGCCCGGTTTTGGCCGAAACGCGCGGCGCGTCGGAGCAATCCAGCCCGATCACGTCCTCCACCTCGGCCGCCGCCCGGTCGGGCTCGGCTGCCGGCAGGTCGATCTTGTTGATCACCGGCACCAGCTCCAGATCGTGATCCAGCGCCAGATAGGTGTTGGCCAGCGTCTGCGCCTCCACGCCCTGCGACGCGTCGACGATGAGCAGCGCGCCCTCGCACGCGGCGAGCGAGCGCGACACTTCATAGTTGAAGTCCACATGACCGGGCGTGTCGATCAGGTTGAACACGTAATCCTGCCCGTCCTGCGCGTGATAGTCGAGCTTGACGGCGTGCGCCTTGATGGTGATGCCGCGCTCGCGTTCAAGCTCCATATCGTCGAGCAGCTGCGCGGTCATGTCGCGCTTGGCGACGGAATCGGTCAATTCCAGCAGACGGTCGGCCAGCGTGGATTTGCCGTGGTCAATGTGGGCAATGATGCAGAAATTGCGGATATTTTCTTTCGGGATGGACAAGGAGTTCGCTCCCTTCCTGCGAATTCAGTAATCAGTAGTCAGCGGTCAGTAGTCAGTTGATAGCGATGAATCGGTCAATGATATACAATCGGGTAAGGGCGGAGCCCTTCCACAATTTCGCCTTCCGCCTTTCGCCTTCCGCCTTTTTTCAGTCCGTTACGCTTTGTTTGCCTTTTTTATCTTGCTCTTGTCGGCGGCGTCGGGGTCAAGGTCGACCAGCAGGAACGCCACGGTCCACAGCACGATGAACGCGAACAGGATGACCGTTGCGGTGAAGGCGGAGCCCAGCCGCAGCAGCACCAGCTCGCCGATGTATTCGGACACGCCGCCCGCGCCGAACAGGGCGCCGAGCCCCGCGATGAGGGAGGTCGAATCCGCCATGGCCGCGTTGAGGATATTGCCGACGGGAACGGGGCCGTCGATGATGAGCGAGGTCATGTGGTTGAACGCCGCCATCGCGCCGATGGTGGCGGCCAGGCCGGTGCAGGCAAAAATCAGGTTGACCTTGCGCGCGTTGGTGAGGGCGGAACAGAAGAACACGGCCAGCACCATGAGCAGCATGAGCACGATGAACACGACGGTGACGATCGCGGAAGCCTTCAGCGGCTGAAGGGTCGCGGCCAGATGCGTGCCGATGCCTTTATGCTCGTTCTTTTGGAAAAAATCGGTGATGATGTTGATGAGCTCCTGCGTTGTGACGTTGTCGTTGAGGTAGCCCTCGGTCACCTTCAGCTCGATGATGTAGTGGATGAGATTGAGAAAGTACAGCGCCGGGATCACCAGCGCCGCCAGCAGCGCCGAAACGACGCGGTAAACAGCTTTCATGGCTTTTGCCTCACTTCCAGGAAGAATTCAGCGCGACGGTGCGGTTGATCACAAGATGACCGGGGGCGGAATCCTTATCCACGCAGTAATAGCCCTGCCGCATGAACTGGAACGTGTCGCCCGGTTTGATATCCTTCAAGCCGCCTTCGAGCTTGCAGCCCTGCAAAACGGTGAGCGAATCGGGGTTGAGGTCAGCCTCGCCCTCGGGAGTCTCCACGTTGAACAGCCGGTCGTAAAGGCGAACCTCGGCGTCCACGCAGTCATCCGCGCTCACCCAGTGCAGCGTGCCCTTGACCTTGCGCCCGTCGGGCGAATTGCCGCCCTTGCTCGCGGGGTCGTAGGTGCAGTGCAGGCAGGTCACCTCGCCGTTTTCGTCGGTTTCGTAACCGGTGCAGGTGATGAAATAGGCGCTCTTGAGCCGCACCTCGTTGCCGGGATAGAGCCGGAAATATTTTTTGACCGGCTCGATCATGAAGTCGCTGCGTTCCACGAACAGGTTGCGTGAAAACGTCACGGCGCGGGTGCCGAGCTCCGGCTTGTCGGGGTGCACCTCGACCTCAAGGGTCTCGGTCTGCCCTTCGGGGTAATTGTCAATGACCACCTTCAGCGGGTCGAGCACCGCCATGGCGCGGGG
>CAMJHI010000103.1 GCA_946405475.1 uncultured Clostridia bacterium | reverse complement strand
GCCGGTAGTCGGTTGTCAGCGGATCGATTTTTAAGGCGGAAGGCGAAATGCGAAAGGCGAAATTGAGGGTCGCTGCACTCCGATTGCATTTTATTTAACCGATCGTTTGCTCGCAGACGAAGCAGTCTTCTTTGCCCGCGGCTCGCAAGAATGCGAGCCCTACGGACAAGACGGAAGTGACAGATCGGCTTTTTGATCGATAAAAAGGCCGCACAACGCTGACCCGTTGATCGCAGTGCGGTTTATGGTGTAGGGCACGCATTCTTGCGTGCCGAAAAGCCCTCTCGTTGACAGCGGATAGCCGAGAGCCGGTAGCGGACAGCCGAGAGCAATAATTCCTAATTCCTAATTCATAATTCATAATTTCGCATTAACGGGTGCCCCTGCGGCAGGCTCAACCGGGTTTACCGCTGAGATTTCACAATTTGTTAATAAATATATGGTAAAATAACAGAATGGTATGCCGTTTTTGGTAAAAAACAGGAAGGACGGGGCGGTGGCCCATGAAAATTTCGGTTCTTGTCGCCGCCTACAACGGCGAAGCCTATATCGCGCAGCAGCTTTCCTCCATTCTGCCGCAGCTCGGCGAAGGGGATGAGCTGCTCATTTCCGATGACAGCCGCACGCCGCACACGAAAGAGGCGTGTGAACCGTTCCTGAACGATCCGCGCGTGACCTATCTTGAAGGCCCTCACGCCGGGGTCGACAAAAACAAAGCGTTTTTGCTGCGCCGATGCACGGGTGACGTGGCGTTTCTGAGCGATCAGGACGACGTCTGGCTGCCCGGCAAGGTGCAAAAGGTGATGGCGGCCGTTGAGAGCGGCGCGTGCTGCGTGATGCACAACGCCCGCCTGACCGACGCCGACCTCAACCCCACCGGCGAAACGCTGTTTGAAGCCAAGCACGTCGGCACGGGGGTGCTGCGCAACGTCATCCGCAACGGCTACACCGGCTGCTGCATGGCGCTGACCCGCGCGGCGTTTGAAGCGGCGCTGCCGTTCCCCGAAAAACTGCCGATGCACGATCAGTGGCTCGGCCTCGTCAGCGAAAGGGTGGGCAAGGTAACGCTCCTCGACGAGCCGCTGCTGCTGTGGCGGCGCAACGAGGGCAGCATGACCGGCGGGCGGACAAGCCTGCTGCAAAAGCTGGTCTGGCGCGCGGAGATCGTCACGGCATTGCTGACGTTTCGCAAGTCTTGTTCGGCAAAGCCGAACACATCGAATCGAACGAAGTGAGATATATCGAATTCACATCGTGAATATATCGAATCGCCTCAGGCGATATCTCGACTGTTTTGTCTCGCTTTGCTCGACTCGATATATTGCTTCGCAATTCGATATGCGCTTTCGCGCTCGATATGCCTGTCGGCTCGATATGTCCCTAACGGGACAAGTCTTGTTCGGCAAAGCCGAACACATCGACAAGAGGGAGATTGCAGCATGACCGATTCCAAAAACGACCTGCGGGAAATGACGATTTCTTTCGCGCTTTCCGTTTCCGATATTTGTGATGAAATCAAAGGCTGTCGCTCCTATGTTGATCAGCTTATCAGATCGTCTTCCTCGATCGGGGCAAACCTGTATGAAGCCAAATATGCCCAAAGCCGCGCAGACTTTATTCACAAGCTTGAAATCTCTTTGAAAGAGTGTTCTGAATCAGAGTATTGGCTGGAATTGCTATACCGAAAAGGCAAACTGACAGAGGAAACGTATAAACAATTAAGCCATGCGCGGGGCACCATACAACGCAAGCTCATCGCCTCAGTCACAACAGCAAAGAAAAACAGCAGGAGAGATCATGAATCCGTTCTTTGAGTCGTTTCGGCTATGACAGCCTGCGGCCTTGAACAGCTGGAGTTGAAAAGGATCTGTCTGAAAGCAAATTCTGAGAATACCGGAACGCTCCGCGTTTATGAAAAGTGCGGCTTCCGTGAAATTGACCGCACGGCGGATCATGTTTTTATGGAAACGTCACAATAATTCTCGATATATCGCCTCGCGGCGATTCGATATATTGCCTTCGGCAATTCGATATACGCTCACGCTGTTCGCGTTCGATATGTTCGGCTTTGCCGAACATGACTTGCCCCGCAGGGGCATATCGTGTGCGCAGCACATATCGAATCCGACAGGATACATCGAGAATCCCGCAAGGGATTCATCTCGAGGGAGGGCTCTGCCCGACCCACGAAAGGACTGGTCATCATAGACTACAAAATCACCGGGTGCATCGTGACCCACAACAACAGCAAAAGCATCGACGAAACAGTCAGAACGCTGCTGGAAAACACGAAGGACATCGACTTCACCCTTTACGCGGTGGATAACGATTCGACCGACGGCACGCCCGAACACATCGAAGCGCATTATCCGCAGGTGCAGGTGATCTATAACAAGAAAAATCCCGGCTTCGGCAGCGGCCACAACGTGGTGCGCGACCGGCTGGATTCCAAATATCACTGCGTCATCAACCCGGACATCACCATCGACCGCGACGTGATCCGGCAGATGGCCGAATACATGGACGAGCACCCCGAGATCGGGCTGCTTTCGCCCGCCATCTGCTTCCCCGACGGGCGGCCGCAGATTTTGGGCAAGCGCACGCCCACCCTGCGTTATCTGGCGGCCAGCCGCCTGCGCGACGGCGACGAGCCGGGTGCGGTGCTGCGCGAATACGCCATGCTCGACTGCGACCTGACCAAGCCGCAGGAGATCGAAAATGCCACGGGCTGCTTCATGATGTTCCGCACCGATCTTTTCAAAGAGATCGGCGGGTTCGACGAGCGTTATTTCCTTTATTTTGAAGACTGCGACATCACGCGCATGGTGCGCACCAAAGCCAAGGTGATCTATTACCCCGAGGCGGTGGTTTACCACGTGTGGGGGCGCGACAGCAAAAAGGATCTGCGCCTGACGCTGGTTCAGATTTCTTCCATGGTCAAGTTTTTCGCCAAGTGGGCGTTTCGGAAAGGGTAAGCGATTTATGACGACCGCCGCAAATCAAAAGGGCAAGCGTTTGGGGCTTGGCCGCTATTTTCGGAATTTCAAAAAATACCGCTACCTGCTGCAGGAGATCGTGCGCAAAAACGTGAAGCTCCAGTACCGCAACTCGGTGCTGGGCGTGTTCTGGACGTTTTTGCAGCCGCTGATGACCACCATCGTGCTGGCGCTGGTGTTCGGCAACATCTTCGGGCGCAGCAACGAGGGCGTGGTGTGCTACCCGCTCTACCTGCTGTGCGGGCGGCTGCTGTATGAGTTCTATTCCCAGTCGACCAAGCGCGCCATGCGCTCTATCCGCAACAGCGCGAGCGTGATCAAAAAGGTCTACGTGCCCAAATACATCTACCCGCTGTCCAACGTGCTGTCCAACTTTGTCACGTTCGCCATTTCGCTGAGCGTGCTCGTGGTGATGATGGCGTATTACATGCTCATCAAAAAGGTGCCCGACCTGCACCTGACGCCCTACATCCTGCTGTCCTTCGTGCCGATTCTGATTTTGCTGGTGCTGTCGCTGGGCGTTGGCATGATCATCTGCACGCTCAACGTGTTTTTCAAGGATATGGAATACCTTTACGAGGTGTTCTGTATGCTGCTGTTTTACATGACCCCCATTTTTTACACGGTCAAGACCCTGGGCACCAACAAGTGGATCCAGTACGTGCTCATGGCCAACCCCCTCTATTCCATCGTGCAGATGTTCCGCTCCTGCGTGCTGTACGGCGAAATGTGGAACTGGCACTGGTTCTGGTACGCCTGCGGCTTCAGCGGCGTGACGCTGCTGCTGGGGTTCTGGATCTTCTACAAAAAGCAGGATAAATTCATTCTCCATCTGTGAGGTAAACGACATTGGGAAAACTGGCGATCAAGGTTGACCACGTGAGCGTGCTGTTCAACCTGAATAAAGAAAAGATCGACAACGTCAAGGAATACGTCATCAAGCTCCTCACCCGCAAGCTGCATTTCACCGAGTTCTGGGCGCTGCAGGATATTTCGTTTGAGGTCGAAAAGGGCGAGCGCGTGGGCATTTTAGGCTTCAACGGCGCGGGCAAATCCACGCTGCTCAAGGTCATCGCAGGCGTGCTCAAGCCCACGAAGGGCAGCATCTACGTCAGCGGCGTGATCGCGCCCCTGCTCGAGCTTGGCGCGGGGTTCGACATGAACTATTCCGGCAAAGAAAACATTTATCTCTACGGCGCGACCATGGGCTATTCCCGCAAATACATCAACGAGCGCTATGACGAGATCGTGGCGTTTTCCGAGCTGAAGGATTTTATCGACGTGCCCGTCAAAAACTATTCCTCGGGCATGAAGGCGCGGCTGGGCTTCGCCATTGCCACGGCGGTCGATCCCGAGATCCTCATCCTCGACGAGGTGCTTTCCGTGGGCGACGCCAAGTTCCGCATCAAGAGCGAAAACAAGATCAAGACCATGTTCGACAAGGGCGTGACGGTTCTGTTCGTGTCGCACAACACCGCGCAGGTGCGGCGGCTTTGCAACCGGGCGATCCTGCTCGATCACGGCAAGGTCATCGCCGCGGGCGAAGTGAACGAGATCTGCGACCTTTACGACGAAAAAATCAAAGCAAAATAAAATAATTTTGTAATTTGTCTCATACAGGAGGGCTCTCCATGATTTTTGCAGTAGTTTTAGCCGGCGGCAAGGGCAGCCGCATGGGCAACACCGACATGCCCAAGCAGTTTTTCAAGCTGGGCAGCAAGCCCATTTTAGTGCACACGGTCGAAAAGTTTTTTGTGAACCCGCGCTTTGAAAAGGTGATCGTGCCCACGCACAAATCGTGGGTCAATCACGCGCAGAACCTCATCGACAAGGAGCTGGGCAAAACCGACCGCGTGGCGGTGATCGACGGGGGCGAGACCCGCAACGACACCATCATGAACGCCATCGCCTACATCGAAGAAAACTACGGGCTGGAGGATGACACCATCATCGTCACGCACGACGCCGTGCGCCCGTTCGTGACCCACCGCATCATTGAAGAGTGCATCGACGCCACGCTGCAATACGGCGCGTGCGACGTGGCTGAACCCGCGGTGGACACCATTGTGGAATGCGACGACGGCAAGACCATTTCCGCCGTGCCGCTGCGCAGCAAGATGTATCAGGGGCAGACCCCCCAGTGCTTCAAGGCCAGGCGCCTGAAAGAAATCTATCTGTCACTCAAGCCCGAAGAAAAAGAGAGCCTGACCGACGCGTGCAAAATGTACGTGCTCAAGGGCGAGCCGGTGCATCTGGTCAAGGGCGAGGTGTTCAACATCAAAATCACCTACCCGTTCGACATGAAGATCGCGCAGGCGCTGCTGAACGATCCCGATTATAACAAGTGACCGACGATCCGACCGAATCGACGGATACCGTTTCAGCAAATATCAAGAAAGGATAAGACACGGTTTTGGGAACCGTGCGCTGCTGAATCATGATCAATGCTGTTTATCAGTTGATCGCGCCCCGCATGATCGACGTGACCTACAAAGAACTGGAGCTTGACGGCAAAAGCGTGCTGCTCCGGCCGGTCAAGCTGTCCATCTGCAAGGCCGACCAGCGCTATTATCAGGGCACCCGCTCGCAGGCGGCGCTCAAAAAAAAGCTGCCCATGGCGCTCATCCACGAATGTGTGGCCAAGGTGGTCTATGACCCGACCGGTTCGTTTTCGGTCGGGGAGCTTGTCGTGCCCGTGCCGACGGTGCCCACCGAAGAAGATGACGTCATCGCCGAAAACTATCGGCTTTCCAGCTATTTCCGCTCGAGCGGCCACGACGGCTTTTTGCAGGATCTCATCGCCTGCACGCCCGATCGGCTGGTGAAGCTGCCCGAAAGCGTGAAGAACCTGAACGTGGCCTCGTTCACCGAGCTGGTGAGCGTTTGCGTGCACGCGGTCGACCGCTTCAGGCGCTTTTCGCATGAGCGGCGCGACAAAATCGGCATCTGGGGCGACGGCAACGTGGGCTACATTGCCGCGCTGGTGCTGCATTATCAGTTCCCTGACGCGAAGCTTTACGTGTTCGGCACGGTGGAAGAAAAGCTGTCGTACTTTTCGTTTGCCGAGGGCGCTTATCACGTCGACCACGTGCCGGAGGGGCTGGCGGTCGACCACGCGTTTGAATGCGTCGGCGGCGCGGGCTGCCGCCCGGCGATCAACCAGATGATCGACCTGATCAACCCCGAGGGCACCATCTGCCTGATGGGCGTGAGCGAAAACTTCGTCGACATCAACACCCGCATGGTGCTTGAAAAGGGCCTGCGGCTGTGCGGCTCCTCCCGCAGCAGCGCGGCCGATTTTCAGGCCACGGTCGACCTGTTCGCCAAGCACCCGCACATGGTGTCGTATCTCGACAATTTGGTGGGCGACGTCGTGCCGGTGGCCGGCATCCCCGACCTGCACAGGGCCTTCGATTCCGACATTCACCGCAGCTTCGGCAAAACCGTGATCGAGTGGAACAAATAAGCCTATGAAAGACGTGTTTTATCGGCTGTTCGCGTTGTTCTTTTGGCTGTCACGGCGGCTGCACCGGGGCGTCGACCCCGATTTGGTCGCGCTGATCTCACCGCACAACGCCTCGTTCACCGACAGTCTGGGCGAGATCGAGGCGGCGCTGAAGGAACAGGGCGGCTGCCGTTTTCTGCACCTTTCCCACGCCGACCTGAACGGCCTCGGTTCGGCGCTGCGGTTTTTCACCGTGAAAGCGTTTCGGCTGGCGCGCGCCAAAACCGTGTTTTTGAACGATAACTTCATGCCGCTGGGCTATCTGGATTTTTCAAAGGAAACGACCGTGGTGCAGCTCTGGCACGCGGAGGGCGCGTTCAAGCGCTTCGGGCTGGATATCGACCAGCCGCCCGCCGTGCGCCGCCGCGAGAAGGCCGCCAACCAAAAGCTGACTTACGTCGTCTGTTCCTCGCCCGAGATTTGTTCGATCTATGCCGGAGCGTTCGGCGTGACGCCCGAACAGGTGCTGCCGCTGGGTTCGCCCCGCGCCGACGCGCTGCTGCGGGCGCAAAACACCGATGCGCTGCGGGCGCAGTTTGACGAACGCTATCCGTCGTGCAAAGGCAAAAAGCTCGTGCTCTATGCCCCGACCTTCCGCGAGGACCCGGCGTGGGATAAATCGTTTCTGGACGCCTTCGACCCCGCGCTGCTGGCACGGGAGCTGGGCGAAGATCATGCGCTTTTGGTTCGCTTGCACCCGCAGGTGCACACGGCGCGCGCGTTTCCCGGCGCGGTCGACGTGACCGATCACCCCGCGGTCAACGAGCTGACGCTGCTGTGCGACAGTCTGATCACCGATTATTCCTCCATCTGCATGGATTTTGCGCTGCTGGACAAGCCCTGTTTCTTTTTCGCGCCCGATCTGGCGCGCTATGAAGCGACCCGCTCGTTTTATTTTGATTATCGAACGGGCGTGCCGGGACCGGTCTGCGAAACGATGGCGGAGCTGACCCAGGCCGTGAAGCGGCCGGACGATCCGACCCTGCGCCGGGCGTTTTGCAAGCGGAATCTGGCGAGTGTCGACGGCGGCTCCTGCGCGCGCATCCTCGGGCT
>CAMJHI010000102.1 GCA_946405475.1 uncultured Clostridia bacterium | reverse complement strand
GCAGGAACCCCTCCGAGTTGCCTTGCGGCAACCCACCTCCCCTTGCAGGGGAGGCGAGATAGAAGGGAACGTTTTGCAAGGAAGGCAGAATACGCTGTTTTCAGAGGGGCATTCTTACTTGATCTGAGGCGGGAGACATTCCAAAATCTCCAGCGTGTCTTCCCCCGTGGAGCGGATGGTCAGCTCTGCGCATTCCGCCGGCTTGAACAGGCAGTCGCCGCTTTTCACGGCAACGCTGCGCCCGTCGGCGGCTTCGAGCACGCCGCACCCGCTCACCACGGCCAGACAGCATGCCCGGCCGGTGCTTTTGCGCGTCATTTCACCCGTCACGCGCACGCGGTCGAGCCCGAAGCAGGGAGTGTCGGCATAGGTGATGAGCGTTTCCGCTGTGCCGCCGTTCTGCCGTTCCGCCACGGCGGGGCGCAGGGCGTAGCGGCTTTTGAGCTCGCTCAGGCTCATGGCTTCGTAGGTGAAGCAGTCGAACATTTTGTCAAACCCCAGCCCCATGTGGCACAGGTGGTCGGGCATGAGGTTGCCGCGCAGGTCGCATTTTTCCACGCTGATGGTGTAATCGGTCGGCTCCTGCACTTCCAGCAGCAGGCAGCCCGAGCCGATGGCGTGGGGCGTGCCGCCCGCGATGAGGTAAACGTCGCCTTTTTTGACGGGGATCTTGTGCATGTATTCCTGCATCCCGTCGATATCCTGCTTCTCGAACAGCTCTTTCCAGATCGCCTTGCTCACCGGCTTTTTGAAGCCGAGCAGAATGTACGGTTCCTCCCCGTCGATCTTGCGCCCGTCGAGGATATACCACGATTCGGTCTTGCCGTAATCGGAATGAAACAGCTCTTTCGCCGCCTGCTTGGTGGGGTGCACCTGAATGGGCAGGCGCTCCGCGGAATCGAGGAATTTGGTCAGCACGCCGAAGTTCGCGCCGAACGCCGCCACGTGCTCCCGGCCTAGATAGCGTTCGGGGTCGGACAGGATCAGCTCGCGCAGGCTCACGCCGTCGTGTTTGCCGCCGTCGACCTTGCTTAAGCCTTCGTCCGCCGGTTTGCCGGGGCGGTCGGGGTTGTCGGCCACCACCACCGACGCCAGCCAGTTTTCGGGGAAGTTCGCGTCCTCGCCGTCGCCGCGGCCGCAGAGCCTGTCGATGAGCCTGCCGCCGTAGTAGAGCCGCCAGACGCGGTTTTCTTTCATTTTAATCGGAAAAAGCATCGGCCATTCCTCCCGGTTTTTTGATTTTATAGGCCTTGTTCAACAGCATCTGCGCAAAATCAGTCTCGTCGGTCGGGCGGCGTTCCAGATAAATGCCGCCGGGCGAGCCCATCCACGGCGTGTGGCTGTCACTGCCGGAAAGCTTGCGCAAAAAGTTGGTTTCCGCCCAAAGCTCGGCCACCGCGTTGTGCGAATTGTGGCCGGAGGCGCCGTTGTAAACCTCCACGCCGTCGAGCAGGGCGGGGTTGACAACGGTCATGTGCTTGCGCATGGGGTGCGCCTGAAACAGGGCGATGCCGCCGTGCGCGCGCACGAGCCTGCTGAATTCTTCAATGCTGCTTTCGGTGATATCGGGATGCGCCAGAAAGAAATCCATATCCGCGCCGTAAACGAGGTAATCGTTGTCAAAGCCCTTGAAGCGGATCTCCATGCCGCACAGCACGGTGAAATCGGGCGTTTCAAATTTTTTGAGCGTTTCAAAGCCCCGGCGCTGACGTTCAAGCCGTTCCGCCCAGCGTTCGCATCGGCCGCTGATGCGGTCGTCGGCTTTGGGCTGAAAGTGGTCGGTCACGACCACGCCGTCGTAACCGCCGCGCCGGTAGGCTTCGGCTTGCTCCGCCGCCGTGGAGCGCCCGCAGGAGCTCGATTCCCGCGTGTGCAGATGCGTTTCAAACAAAAACATGGTGTTTCACCTTTCGTCAAAGATTGCCGCTGCTGATTATACCACTCCTTTCGGCAAAAATCCACAATATCTTGTACTTTTGCAAACTTTAACCCTTTTGTTACTTGTATTATTTCGGAAGATATAGTATAATAACAAATCATTATCACTATATTCGGGTAGTATAGCCCTTTGGCGGAGGTGAACGGCTTGCTTGAGGATCGGACGCAGACGACGGAGGTCTCGTTTGACGAGATCAGACGTCAGCGCGAGTCTATGAATCTGGTTCACTCGATCGTTGAAGCGCGGTACGATCACACGCCCTTGGCGCTGGTTCACACCTTCGGCTGTCAGGGCAACGTGGCCGACAGCGAGCGCCTTAAGGGGCAGCTGGCCGCCATGGGGTTTGATTTCACCGACGACGTGCAGCAGGCCGATCTGGTGCTTTACAACACCTGCGCCGTGCGCGAGCACGCGCACGACCGCGTGTTCGGCAACGTCGGCGCGCTCAAGCCGGTCAAAGCGGCGAACCGCGACCTGATCATCGCGCTGTGCGGCTGCATGATGCAGCAGGAGCATGTTTGGCAGAAGATCAAAAAAAGCTATCCGTTCGTCAATCTGGTGTTCGGCACCCACGCCGTGCACCGCCTGCCCGAAATGATGTACCGTGTGCTCAGCACCGGCAAGCGCGTGTTTGAAACCGAAAACAGCGCGGGCACCATTGCCGAAGGGCTTCCCGTGAGGCGTGACGGCAGCTTCAAGGGCTGGCTGCCCATCATGTACGGCTGCAACAACTTTTGCAGCTACTGCATCGTGCCCTATGTGCGCGGGCGCGAGCGCAGCCGCCGCAGCGAAGCGGTGCTCAATGAAGCGCGGGAGCTGATCGCCTCCGGCTGCAAAGAGATCACGCTGCTGGGGCAGAACGTCAATTCCTACGGCAAGGGAAGCGACGATATGAACTTTGCTTCGCTCCTGCGCGCCGTCAACGCGCTGCCGGGCAACTTCAAAATCCGCTTCATGACCTCGCACCCCAAGGACTGCACGCCCGAGCTGCTCGACGCCATGGCAGAATGCGAAAAAGTCTGCCATCATCTGCATCTGCCGTTCCAAAGCGGCAGCGACCGCGTGCTCAAGGCGATGAACCGCGGCTACACGCGCGCCAAGTATCTGTCGCTCGTCGATTACGCCCGCCGCGTCATGCCCGACATCAGCCTGACCAGCGACGTCATCGTCGGCTTCCCCGGCGAAACCTACGAAGAGTTTTGCGACACGCTCTCGCTGATCGAAACGGTGGGCTTTACGTCGCTGTTCACCTTCATCTATTCGCCGCGCGTGGGCACCAAAGCCGCCGAGCTGCCCGATCCGATCAGCCGCGAAGAAAAGGGCCGGTGGTTCAAGGAACTGACCGACCGTCAGGAGCAGATCGCCGCGGTACGCTGTCAGACCATGCTCGGCACGGTGCAGACGGTGCTGTGCGAAGAATGCGAAAACGGGCGCGTCAGCGGGCGCACCGACGGCAACGTGATGATCGACTTTGACGGCGATGAAAGCCTGATCGGCACTTACGTGAAGGTCAGAATCACGCAGGCAAGGAACTGGATCCTCTCCGGCGAGCTTGTCAGATAAAACGGTAAAAACCTGCCAAGGATTTTATAAATATTTACAAAACAGGAGAAAAACATCATGGACGTTATTGCGATCACCAGAGAGCTCGGCAAGGCCATTCAGGCCGATGAACGCTACGCGAAATTTGTCGTGGCGCGTGAAGCCAACGAAAAAGACGACGCGCTCAACGAGCTCGTCGGCAGAATGCAGCTTGTTCACATGAGCTACCAGCACGAGGCATCCAAAGAGGACGCCAACGAGCAGAAGCTCGAAGCCTACGAAGAAGAATTCATGGGCATCCGCGAAAAGATCATGGCCAACGAAAACATGAAGAACTACGAAGCCGCCCGCGCCGAGATCGACGCGATGATGAACTACATCGTCGGCCTGCTCACCGAATGCGTGCGCGGCGAAGACCCCGAGACCTGCGAGCCTCCCAAGGAGCATGAATGCGGCGGCGAGTGCTCGTCCTGCGGCGGCTGCCACTGATAAGAAAGCCCTGATCAAATCGCAGCACGCGTCTTGACGGCGCTTTTTCCGCCGGACTTTGCAAAAATACTCGTCAATACACCCAGTATAGCCTGCGTTTTTTGCTTTGCCCGACGAAACAATCTCTTGTCAATTAGCACACTCCGATCCGATCAGCGTCACAAAAAACTCTTACTTATCTTTTCTATTTTTACGACCAAACCCCGGAGGCGTACCATGGCTGAACTGTCCCCGATGATGAAGCAATATTTTGACATCAAAAAGGATTATCAGGATACCATCCTGATGTTCCGTCTGGGTGACTTTTACGAAATGTTTTATGACGACGCAAAGACCGCCTCCCGCGAGCTGGAGCTTGTGCTCACCGGGCGGGACTGCGGGCAGGAGGAGCGCGCCCCCATGTGCGGCGTGCCCTTCCACAGCGTCGACAGCTACATCGCGCGCCTCATCGCCAAGGGCTACAAGGTCGCCATCTGCGAGCAGATGGAAGACCCCGCCACGGCCAAGGGGGTCGTCAAGCGTGACGTCATCCGCATCGTCACCCCCGGCACCGTGATCGAGAGCAATATGCTCGACGAAACCAAAAACAACTTTTTGTGCAGCATCTTCCTGCGCGAGGGCCGCGTGGGGCTCTGCTTTGCCGACGTGTCCACCGGCGCGATGCACCTGACCGAAATGGAAGGGAAGGACGCTGAAACCGCCGTCATCAACGAGCTGGCGCGCTTCATGCCCAGCGAAGTGCTGTTCAACCGCGAGGCCTCGCAGTCGGCCGCGCTCCAAAAATTCGTCACCGAAAAATGCAGCGCGCTGTGCGAGGCGTTTGACGAAGACTATCTGCTTTTGCCGCAGGCAAAAGAAAAGCTCTGCGCCCAGTTCAAGTGCAACGAGCCGGAGGAGATCGCCCCCGGCATCTCCGCGCAGGGCATTTTGTCGGCCGGCATTTGTCTGGCCTATCTGGCCACCGTGCAGCGCAGCGACCTGACCAACATCCGTTCGCTCGATTATTACAGCGAGAGCGGGTTCATGAAGCTCGATCTGGCCGCGCGCCGCAGTCTGGAGCTGACGCATACCATGCGCTCCAACGAAAAGCGCGGCACGCTGCTCTGGGTGCTCGACCGCACCAAAACCGCCATGGGCAAACGCGAGATCCGCGAGTGGCTTGACCGCCCGCTGACCAACCCGGCGCGCATCCTCGCGCGGCTCAACGCCGTGGAGGAGCTGAGCGAAAACGCCGTGCTGTGCGGCGATCTGGCGGCGGCGCTGGCCGATATCAACGACCTTGAGCGGCTCATCACCCGCATTTCCTACGGTACCGCCAACGCGCGTGAATTGCGCGCGCTGAGCAGCGCCATCGACCGTATCCCCGGCGTGAAAACGCTGCTCGGCGGCTGCCGCTGCGCCATGCTGCGCGAGGCGTTCGGCGAAATGGACACGCTCGAGGACGTGTCCGAACTGATCAAGGCCGCCATCATCGAAGACCCGCCCTTCACCGTGCGCGAAGGCGGCATGATCAAAAGCGGCTTCAACGCCGAGCTCGACGAACTGAATCTGCTGATCAACAACGGCAAGGATTATCTGGCGCAGATCCAGCAGCGCGAGCAGGAGCGCACCGGCATCAAAAAGCTGAAGATCGGCTACAACCGCGTGTTCGGCTATTATATCGAGGTCAGCAATTCTTTCAAGGCCATGGTGCCGGAGGATTACATCCGCAAACAAACGCTGGTCAACTGCGAGCGGTACATCACGCAGGAGCTCAAGGAGCTGGAAACCAAGGTGCTCGGCGCGCAGAACCGTTCCGTCCAGCTTGAATTTGAAATCTTTTCTCAGGTGCGCAATCAGACCGCGCAGCAGCTCGGGCGCATTCAGCGCACGGCGGCGGCGCTGGCGCGTGTTGACGTGCTTGTTTCCTTCGCCCGGGTCGCGCTCGAAAACAACTACGTGCGCCCCGAGATCACCGATTCGCCCGTTCTCGAAATCAAAGAGGGCCGCCACCCGGTGGTGGAAAAAATGCTGGGCGGCATGCCGTTCGTTCCCAACGACGCGCTGCTCGACTGCGGTGAAAACCGCTGCGCCATCATCACCGGCCCCAACATGGCGGGCAAATCGACCTATATGCGCCAGATCGCGCTCATCGTCATCATGGCGCAGGTCGGCTCGTTCGTGCCGGCTAAATCCGCGCGGCTGGGCGTCGTCGACAGCGTGTTCACCCGCGTCGGCGCGTCGGACGATCTTTCGGCCGGGCAATCCACCTTCATGGTCGAAATGACCGAGGTCGCCTCCATCCTCAAAAACGCGACCGCGAAAAGCCTCATCATTTTTGACGAGATCGGCCGCGGCACCTCTACCTACGACGGCATGAGCATTGCCCGCGCCGTGCTGGAATACGCCGCCGATAAAAAGAAGCTCGGCGCCAAAACGCTGTTTGCCACCCATTACCATGAGCTGACCGAGCTGGAAAACACCGTGGACGGCGTGAAGAATTACAGCGTCTCCGTGAAAAAGCGCGGGGACGAGATCACGTTTTTGCGCCGCATCGTGCGCGGCTGTGCCGACGGCAGCTACGGCATCGACGTGGCCAAGCTCGCCGGTGTGCCCGACACGGTCGTCCGGCGCGCCCGCAAGGTGCTCGCCGCGCTGGAAGCGCAGGGCGTTCAGACGGCTGCGCCCGACGTGTTCAGCGGCATCGTGGAAGAAGAGGAGGACGGTCAGCTCTCGTTTTCTTCTCATCAGAACGCCGCGCTCATCGAAGAACTCAAAAACCTTGACGTCAATACGCTCACGCCCATCGAGGCCATGAGCGTTCTCTATAAACTCACACAGGAAGCAAAGGAACTCTGATCATGCCGAAGATTCACGTATTGCCCCGGGACGTATATGAGCGCATCTCGGCGGGTGAGGTGGTGGAACGCCCCTCCTCCGCCGTGAAAGAGCTGCTTGAAAACGCGGTCGACGCGGGGGCGAGCGCCATCACGCTCGAGATCCGCAGCGGCGGTGTCAAATACATCCGCATCACCGACAACGGCTGCGGCATTGCGCGCGGCGACGTCAAAAACGCCTTTGTCAGCCATGCCACGAGCAAGATCACCGTTTCCGACGATCTTGACGCCATTGCGACCCTCGGCTTTCGCGGCGAGGCGCTGGCCTCCATCGCCGCCGTTGCCCGCGTCGAAATGCTCACCCGCACCGCCGAGGAAGCCGTCGGCACCCGCTGCTGCATCGAAGGCGGCGAGATCGTCGCGTTCGACGACGCCGGCTGCCCGGTGGGTACCACCATCGTGGTGCGCGACCTGTTTTACAACGTGCCCGCGCGCATGAAATTTTTGAAAAAAGACGTGACCGAGGCCAATTCCGTTGCCGCCGTGGCGGACCGGCTGGCCGTGGCACACCCCGAAATATCCGTGCGGTTCATCCGTGACGACAAGCAGGCCATGTTCGCCCCGGGCGACGGCAAGCTGCTTTCGGCGCTCTACGCCGTTTACGGCAAGGAATTTGCCGACCAGCTTATCCCGGCTTCCGGCAGCAGCGGCTGCGTGTCGGTCGAGGGCTACGTCTGCAAGCCCTCCGCCGCCCGTCCCAACCGCAACATGGAACTGTTCTACGTCAAC
>CAMJHI010000101.1 GCA_946405475.1 uncultured Clostridia bacterium | reverse complement strand
GCTGTATTTGCCGGTGACCAGATCGAGCAGGCTCAGCCACACCAGCCGCGCCACAGACGCGGTTTCCTTAAATGCGTTTGCCGTGACGTTGAGCACGTTCTTTTCTTCACCGAGGATGATCATGTCGTAGACCAATTGGGTTTTGCCGTCCTCGGTTTGGGTGGTGGTGAAGGCAACGTTTTTGAGTGCCTTCTTCTTGCCGTCGCGCCTGACGACCAGGTCGATCACGGAATCGTCGTCGCGCGCCAGCAAAAACGTGATATCCATATCGGAAAACACACGGTGATTGTCGATTTTAACGATCTGATCGCCGGGCTTCAGCTCGCTTTTTTGCAGCAGAGAATCCTTGTGAAAGCTGTGAACGGTGGTGGTGCCGACCAGATTCTGACCGGCAATGAGGATCGCCAGCAGCACGACGCCCAGCAGGATATTGATGACCGCGCCGGCCAGCACGATCAGGAACCGCTGCCAGACCTTTTTGTTGCAGAACGCCCGTTCGTCTTCACTGTCTTCATCCTCGCCCTCCATTTTGACGTAGCCGCCGATGGGGAGCAGGCGCAGCGAATACTGCGTTTCTTTGCCCTTCTTTTTGAACAGAGCGGGGCCCATGCCGATGGAAAACTCGTTGATGCGCACCTTGAAAATGCGCGCGACGGTGAAATGCCCCAGCTCATGCGAAAGGATGATAACGCCGAAAAAGAGGATCGCCAGCAGGATCGGCCATGCTTTCCCCCAGATTGCGGCAACGCTCGCCATGGATTCTCTCCTTCCCGTGAAAAATCAGTGGATGTGTGCGCGCACGAATTCGCGCGCCCAACGGTCGATGGCCAGCACGTCGGCCAGTTCATAGTCAGGCTTGCTCTCGGCCGCATCCAGCGCCAAAGACACCAGACGCGGGATGTCGAGGAAGCCGATTTGGCCGCTGCGGAACAGCTCGTTGGCCATTTCATTGGCGGAATTGGCCGCCGCCGGGTAAAGCCCGCCCAGACCGATCGCCTTGCGGCACAGGTTGATGCAGGCAAAGGTTTCATAATCGGGCTCGTCGAAGGTGAGCGTTTTCCATTGCTCCAGCCTCAGCTGCGCCACCGGCGACTCGAACCGCTGCGGATACGTCAGCGCGTATTGGATGGGGATGCGCATATCGGGCACGCCCAGCTGCGCGATGACGGAATTGTCGACGTATTCGATGAGGGAGTGGACGATGCTCTGCCGATGGACTAAAATATCCACCTTTTCGGGCGGCATATCGAACAGCCACACCGCCTCGATCAGCTCCAGACCCTTGTTCATCATGGTCGCGGAATCGACCGTGATTTTCGCGCCCATGCTCCAGTTCGGGTGCTTGAGCGCCTGCGCGAGCGTGACCGTTTTCAACTCCTCTTGAGTTTTGCCGAAGAACGGCCCGCCCGAAGCGGTCAGGATCAGGCGTTTGAGCTCCCTTTTGTCGTTCATGCCCTGCAGGGCCTGAAAAATGGCGGAATGCTCGCTGTCGACCGGCAAGATCTCGGCGCCCTTTTCGCGGGCTTTTTCAAACACGAGCTTGCCGCCCGCCACGAGCGTTTCCTTGTTGGCCAGCGCGATGCGGCTGCCCGCTTCGATGGCCGAAAGCGTCGGCTCCAGCCCCGCCATGCCCACAATGCTGTTGAGCACGGTCGCTTCACCGCTGAGCGCGGCGCAGGCTTTGACGCCGTCTTTGCCGGACAGAACCTTGGTGGCGGTGTCGGCCACGCGGGTTTTCAGGTCGGCCGCCGCCTGCTCGTCAGCCATGGCGGCCAGCCGCGGCTTGAACTGCCGGATCTGCTCTTCCATGCGTTCGACGTTGCGATCCGCCGTGAGCGCCAGCACGTCATAACCGTGAAGCTGTGCCACGTCCAGCGCCTGCACGCCGATGGAGCCGGTGGAGCCGAGTATGATCAGCTTTTTGTTTTGTTCTTTCATCATGTTGTTAACCAAAGGCCCGCAGCAGCGTCAGGGTCACGAAATAAACGACCGGCGCGACGAAGCTGATGCTGTCCATTCTGTCCATCACGCCGCCGTGACCGGGTATGATGTTGCCGAAATCCTTGATGCCGAAATTCCGCTTGATGGTGGAGGCGGACAGATCGCCGAACATGCTGATCACAGACAGCACCACGGAAAAGACCGCCATGGCGCCCAGCGGGAACGGGAAGGGGCGATGGAACAGCCACGCGTTGCTGATGATCAGCGCGATGACGTTGATGACCAGCGCGCCGAGCACGCCGCCCACGGCGCCCTCAACGGTTTTTTTCGGGCTGATCTTCGGGCAGAGCTTGTGCTTGCCGAGCTTCACGCCGGTGAAATAGGCAAAGGTGTCGGTGAACACGGCGCTGGCCAGACAGAACCAGACCAGAAAACGGCAGTGGCCGCGGGAAATGACAGCAAATTCATCGGTCAGGTTGCGGATCTTCAAAAAGCACGACAGCGCGTAGGGCAGCAGGAACGAGGCTGCCATGGAAAGCCCGGCCTGTTCAAAGGTGATGTGCTCATAATCGGCCAGCATGAGAATCAGCATGGCGAGCACATAGACCGTGACCGCGGCGCCGACCGGGAACGGCAGATTGATTTTGGCGCCGTAACCCTCATACGCGATGAGCAGGGTGGAAAAAACGAGGGCAAAAACGTACATGACCTTGTTTTTCACGCCGAACACCTTCATCAGCTCATAGACCGACATGAGGCTGGCGGCGAAGGCCAGCACGTCAAGATAGGGCGTAAAGACGAGCAGAAACGCGGCGATGCCGAACAGCCCGCCGATGATTCCGCTGATAACACGAGTTTTCATAAGCTTTTCCTCAATTATACGCCGCCGAACCGCCTGTGGCGTTTGGAATAATCTTCGATGATCTGATCCAGGTCGCGCTCGGTGAAATCCGGCCAGAGCTTGTCGGTGTACCAGAATTCGGAATAGGCCGACTGCCAGATCATGAAATTGGAAATGCGGTATTCGCCGCTGGGGCGAACGATGATGTCGGGATCGGGTTGACCGGCGGTGTAAAGACCCGCGCCGATGAGCGCTTCGTCAATTTCCTCCGGCCTGAGCTCACCGGCCTGCACCCGTTTGGCGATGTTCCGCACGCTGTGCACGATCTCGGCGCGGCCGCCGTAGTTCACGGCGATGTTCACCGTGGTGCGCGTGGCGTTGATCGATTCGTTTTCGGCGGTATCGAACAGGTCGAGAATATCCTCCGGCACGCCGTCGCGCCCGCCCATGTAGTGCATGTGCATGCCCTTCTGGGCGTTTTCGAGCTTGCGCTCCTGCGCTTCATGCAGATAATCGCGGAAGATGTTCATGATGGCGGCGACCTCGGCGGGCGGGCGTTTCCAGTTTTCGGTGGAGAACGCGTAGAACGTCATGCTCTTGATGCCCAGATCGCAGCCGTATTCACAGATGCGGCGGAACGCGTTCGCTCCGGCCACGTGACCCTCGGAGCGGTTCAGACCCTGCCGGGTCGCCCAACGGCCGTTCCCGTCCATAATAAACCCGATATGATTGGGTAATCCGTTTGCCATGGTCAGATCTCCATGATCTCCTTTTCTTTTTCGTCGCAGACCGCGTCGATTTCCTTGACGTATTTGTCGGTCTTGTTCTGCATTTCTTTTTCAGCGTCCTTCAGATCGTCCTCGGTGATGTCGGAGGCCTTTTCCATCTTCTTGAGCTTTTCGATGCAGTCGCGGCGGATGGAACGGATGGCGACCTTGGATTCTTCGCCCAGACCATGGATGTTCTTGACGATCTCACGGCGCTTTTCTTCGGTCAGCGGCGGGAAAACAAGACGAATGACGCGGCCGTCGTTCTGCGGGTTGATGCCCAGATCGGAGGCCTGGATCGCCTTTTCGATGCCGTGCAGAATGCTGATATCCCACGGCTGGATGCAGAGGATGCGCGCTTCCGCCACGGAAACGGCGGCCAGCTGGTTGATGGGCGTGGGCGTGCCGTAATAATCGACACGGATCTTATCCAGCACGGCGGCGTTGGCGCGGCCGGCGCGGATGGAGGCAAACTCGCTCTTGAGCGCGTGGATGGTTTTGGTCATTTTTTCTTCGGCATAGTTGAATACGGTTTCCATGGTTCATTCTCCTTTTTTCGGTAAGTGCTGATTCGATCGGGGTGTGCAGCTCGGTGAGCGGGTGATTCGCCAGATAGAACAAAAAACGCAGGCAATACTTGGTGTATTAACGAGTATTTTTGTGAGATATGGCGGATCATACGCCGCCGCGATGCGTGCCATCGATCGGATCAGAGGTTACTGTTTTATTCTTTCACGATCGTTCCGATTTTTTCACCCTTGACGGCCCGGATCACGTTTTCGGGGTCGCAAAGGTTAAAGACGTGGATGGTGATGCCGTTTTCACGGCAAAGGGAAGCAGCCGTGCTGTCCATCACCTTGAGACCCTTGGCCAGGATCTCGGTGTGGGTCAGCGTGTCATACTTGACAGCGTCGGCAAACTTGTTGGGGTCTTTGTCGTAAACGCCGTCGACGTTGGAAGCCTTGAAGAACACGTCGGCGCCGATCTCGGCCGCGCGCAGCGCGCCGGTGGTGTCGGTGGAAAAGAACGGGCAGCCGGTGCCGCCGCCGAAAATGACGACCCGGCCCTTTTCGAGGTGGCGAACGGCCTTGTCTTTGTTGAAGGGCTCGCAGATGCTGGGGATATCGACCGAGGACATCACGCGGGCGTCAACGCCGAGCTGCCGCAGGGTGTCGCCCAGCGCCAGCGCGTTCATGACCGTGGCCAGCATGCCGATGTGATCCGCACGGGTGCGGTCCATCCCCTCGCTCGAACGGCCGCGCCAGAAATTGCCGCCGCCGACCACCACGGCGACCTGTACGCCCAGATCGAGGCATTCTTTCATCACTTTGCAAACGCTCATCGTCGTTTCGGCGTTGATGCCGTGACCGGCCTGACCGGCGAGCACTTCGCCGCTGACCTTGAGCAGGATCCTTTTATAAACCGTTTCCATGGCTGAATCATCCTTTCGGGCAGATAATTATCAATTTATTTTAATATATATCTCGTGCGTTGTAAATAGTTTTTGCACATTGTTTTCGGTTAGTTCACACGGAAATAGCCCATCGGCTCCACTTTGACGCCGCCGATGCTCACAGCCTCATCGGTGTAATTCACGTAAACCTTGGTCGTCGACTCATATTCCGTGCAGTAAACGCCGTTTTGCACCGCGTAGTGGTTGGTGATGCGCGCCGCGCGCAGGTCGGCAAACAGCCCGGACACCGCCGTGTAGGCGTTCCAGATCTCATTCAGGCGATTGTCCGCCGAAAAGACCGCGTCATACTCCTCGCTTTTCACCAGACTCCGGTCGGTGAGCACGTAGCCGGGGATCGCGCCGTATTCGATGCAGTGCAGCAGCGCCATTTTGGAATCGGTCTGCAGATTGATCTCATCATAGCAATAATCCACGATGCCGTGCAGCAGCACCGGAACAAACGGCACAGAGGTATAGCACTGCGTTTCCTCATGGCCGCAGACCATGGGCAGCCCGCTGACCACGTCGGCGTTTTTCAGGCTGTAGAAGTTGCCGCCGACGACCATAACGCGGCTGTTCACCGACAGCGGCGCCAGCAGGTCAGCGGTGGAATCCGCGACGCTCTGGCGGTTTTCGGCAACATAGTCGCCGGTCAGCGACGCGCCGAGATCGGCCACGCAATAGCCGGTGCCGCCCAGATAGCGGAAGCGGTTGAGCGTTTTGGAAACAGCTTTTTTGTAACGACCCGGCGCCAGCAGATAATCCGGCCGATCTTTGACCAAAAAGCCCGCGCGGGCTAAGCTGCTGCCCGGCTCCACCGCCGCCAGACTGCCCGAGGGCGTGCGCACGGCAGTGCTTTTGGCGCGGGAGGAGGCGATGCTCAGATCCAGAAAGATGCTGAAATTCTGCCCGTTGGCGTATTCGTTGAGTTCCTTCAGACCCTTCCGGCCGCCCATTGAGGCGACCGGCTTGGCGTTCGCCGCGTTTTCCGCGTCCGTGCCGCCGGTCAAAAAGCCGGTGCAGCGCAGATAAGCGTTGTTGACGCCCTTGGATTTGACGCGGGTCAGCAGATCCTTCGCGCCGGAATAAGCGGTCAGCTTCTTGCGCAGGGAAAGGAAATTGTCCCGCTCCACGCTGCCGATGACCTGGATCATCACAGGCACGTCGTCCTGCTCCTGAACCGTGCGGGTGGAAAGCGTATGATCGCGGATGAGCATTTCACGGCACACCGCCGCCATGCCGGCGTAGGTGGCGTTGCTCTCGTTCAAAAAGCGGTAGCAGACGGTGATCTTGTCGGTATAAGCCGCCTGCGGCGCATAATAGAGCCGACCGTTAGCCGCTTCGCACGGGGTGACGGCAAAATCGGCGCCGACCCGGTGGAAGGCCTGCGTTTCGCCCGCCTTGGCCGCCTGGATCACGCTGATGGCGTCGCCCGCCTGGATCACGGCGGCAAACGCTTCGTCACCCTGCCGCTGACCGAAGGCGGCCGTTACGCCCGAAATCGCCGTTTGGCCGCTGTAACCGTTGCCGTAAACGGCGACGTCGACCGGCTCAAGCTCTTCTTCCACGGCGGTTTCGATCATGGCGCCGCTGCCGTCGGGGATGAGCAAAAAGTCGCCCGGCTGCGCCTGATCGGTCGCGCCGAAATATTTGAGAAAGCCGATGTTCGTCACAACGTCCGCGCCGCTGCCGAGATTCGCCCACGATAACGAGGCGTAAAGGCAGCCGTCACGCAGTTCATATTCCGCCGTGATCTGAATGCGAAGCGAGCCGTCGCTGACCGCTTTGGCGTCCGTCGCCTTACCGTCGAGCGCGTCGCTCACGTGCGAAGCGGAATCGGACAGCACGTAGACCACGCGAATGCCGTTATCGCTTTTTTCAAAAGCGACCGAACCGAACGCCACGGCGTTATCCTGCGAATTGAGCGCATAACATTTTCCGTTGTGGAGCACCTGCACGCCGACGACGTTGGCGGATGCATCGCCTGCCTGCTGCGGCAGAGCCGACCACAGCGTGCTGCCGTTTTGCGTTTTGACGGCGGGCGCGCAGGTATCCTCGTCGAACAGCAGTGTGATCAGACCGGAGGAGGCGATCTCCTCCAGCCGGTCGGCCGCCAGCAGATGCAGCGGCGTCTGCACGTCGTTCGGCGTGACCGCCTCGGCGCCCGCGGCAACGCTCACCGACGCGGGCGCTTTGCCGCAGCCGCACAGGCTCGCCAGCAGCGCCGCGATCAGCAGCAGCGGAACGATTCGTTTGATGCGATATTGAAACGGCTTCAAATTGACCATACTCCTTATGAAACGCATTATTTTCCACCGCTTTCTTTTCAGAAAAGACAAGAAAAAAGAGCAAGCTAACGGCGGTGGTATTGTGAAAAAAGCGATAGAGATCTCTTATGTTTATCTGATCGGCGCAGCGCTGTACTGCTGCTTTGAGGTGGCCATTCGCGGGCGCACGCACTGGACGATGGCGCTCACCGGCGGGCTGGCGTTCTGGCTGCTGTACAGCTTCAACCTGCGCGCGGGCACGCAAAGCGTCGCGCTGCGCGGCCTGTTCGGCTGCGCGCTGATCACCGGGCTGGAATTTGCCGTGGGCTGTCTGGTCAACCGCACCTTCGGCTGGCGGGTCTGGGATTATTCCGCGCGGGGCGGCCACGTTCTGGGGCAGATCTGCCCCATGTTTTCGATCGTCTGGTTC
>CAMJHI010000100.1 GCA_946405475.1 uncultured Clostridia bacterium | reverse complement strand
GATTTCTGTCATATCACGTGTTCCTTATTCCTTATTGTAGTCGTCAATGCTGATCGCCTGCGGGAATTCGCCGATTTCGGCGCCCATGGCAAGGGAAAGTCTTCTGGCGATCTCTTTGTTCTTGATGGTTTCGCCGTCCTTGATGAACTTGTCGCAGCCGTAAACGAGGATCGGCACGTCGGTGGACGAGTGGCTGGTTTTCGTGTAATAGAAATCGCCGTTGTCGTCGACCTTGATGCCGCCGGTCTCGTGGTCGGCCGAGATCACGATGAGAGTATCGCCGTTCTGATCGGCATAATCATACGCCCAGTTGATGGCGCGGTTGAATTCCATGGCGGCGGCGGTCATGCCTTCGCTGTTGTTGCTGTGGGAATTCTTGTCGATATGCGCGCCCTCGACCATGAGGAAGAAGCCGTCGGGATCGTCGTCAAGCATGTCGATGGCTTTGGCGGTCATCGCGGAAAGCGTGGGAGAATCCGCGCCGGATTCCTCGCGCCAGATCTCGCCTTCAAACTGCGCAAAGGAGCGTTCGCCCTCTTCCAGCGCTTCAAAATCGGCCGTGGAGTCCAGATAGGTCCAGCCGTATTGATTGGCATATTCTTCGGAAACATAGCCGCTCTTCGCACTCCAGATCAGATCAAGATTGGATTGCTCGATCTGCTGGCGGCTGATGATCTCGCCGTTACCGCGATCGTCCGTGTGAGCCGAGAAGCTCGCCGGGGTCGCGCCGTCATTGGTGTCGGTGGTGACAACGCCCGCCATTCTGCCGTAGCTCTGCGCCAGCTCGCACAGGTTCATGGCGACGAACGCCCAGGAATAACGATCCTGCGGGAACACGCCGATGGCGCGGTTTGTGGTGCGCGTGGCGCACGCCAGAGCGGTGCCGCCTGCGGCGCTGTCAGTCACGGCGTTGGACGAGGAGCGCGTTTGGGAAAAGCCCTTGATCGGCGCTCTGGTGAGCATTTCCAGCTCGACGCCGTATTCCTTTTCCGTCCAGTACAGGCTGTTGTAGCCCATGCCGTCGCCGATGAACAGGATGACGTTCTTATACTGACCGGGGTCGATGTCGGCGTATTTCTTTTGGAAAGACGAAAGGTTGAAGCTCAGATTGGCCGAAAGGAGCAGAGCCATCAGCGCTGCGATCGGTTTTTTGAAAAAGTCTGCCATTGAATATATCCTCCTGAAAAAGATTGACAAATGTTACTTCTGCTGCCGCCTGATCTCGCCCATGGCGTCGCGCACGGCGTAGTAAGAGGGCTTGGGCTTGCCGTCCATATCCACCAGACCCCAGCGGGTCTCGGTCGGGCAGTCGGTCTGACCGCAGACGTAGCAGGCGCCGCTGTCCTGCCAGCAGTAAACGATGGCGCCGATGAGACACTTGCGCTTGTAAAGGCGTTTGAAAATATCGCGGTAGAAATCCGCCTGACCCTGCGGGGTGTGCGGATAGCCCGGGATCTTGGTGATCTTGGGCAGTTCACGGTAGATGTGGTTTTTATAGTCGCCGTTGAACACGAAATCAAGGTATTTGCTTTCGTTGTTCTGGCAGACGTGTTTGATATGCTCTTTCATATAAGGCGGCAGGTTTTCGACAAAGGCAGCGATGTGCTTCCTCGCCTCTTTTTCATTGTCGAAGCCGTAACCGCGGATGATCTCGCGCTTTTCCTCTTTGGTTTTGGGCGCGCCCTCGCTGATGTAGCCGAATTCCTGCAGCAGGATCGGGCGGCCGGTGCAGGCCCAGAGATACTGGGCGATGGCGTCGAACAGGAACATGAAGCCGGGCAGTGAAAAGAAGCAGCCCATATAAAGATCGTACCCGACGTAATCACAGTATTTGTAATAAGGCTTCATATAGTATTGCAGATCGGGCTGCGGACCGGCGGCGTTGTAGCCGATGATGGCGTCGCCCCGATGCGGGAACATGGCCTCGAGCTGGATGCCGATGAAGCGCGCCGCCTGTTTGATGGTCAGCGGCACGGTGAAGCGCGGAATGCCCATTTCGTTGGTGACCTGATAACCGGCGACGAGCCCGCGCAGATCGTTGATCAAATAGAACGCGATCTCACGGATGCGCTTTTCGCCCGCGGGGGAATCAATGACGATGCCCGCGGCGGTATAATCGTGGTGATAGGGCGTGACCGCCATGATCTTGATGCCCTCGTCGGCAAAGCGCTTTGCGCGCTCTTTGAAAGCGCGGTAACTGTCAGTCTCATTGCCGTCTTTGTCAAACGGGAACGGGATATCAACGCGGATCCAGCCAATGTTGGCGCCCTTGATCAGCTCGATATCGTCGCTCGGGTGGCAGACGCCGCAGATGAATTCCTGCCTGCGCCGTTTTTCGGTTTCCGCCGAGGAACGGGGGATCACAGCGGATTTCAGAAGATGGTAAGGCAACGATCTCAAACCGATTTTGATTTGTTCTTTAATGAAATCTTCCATATCGTCACTCCTGTTCATTTATTCACATTCGTCTAAAAATCGCACAAACGCTTCGAGCAGCCGGTCGTTTCGCGCGTTGCCCTCGTTGGAATAGCCGTGCCACGCGACGGCGGCGCGGCGCTGCCGCGAAAACGCGACCATCTGCCCTTTGGCGCCGGTTTTGACAAACACGTCAGTATCGCGGAACTGCGTGCAGGCGTAGTCATTTTTCATGGCGTCGGTGATCCAGCCCTCGGGCAGGATGCGTTTATTCTGATAAACGCCGCCGCAGGCGTAAACGTAACCGAGCTTGGCAACGTCGTCGCTGCGCGCGTAAAGTCCGCCCCCGCCGATCGGAATCCCTTTCGGGCACTTGGCCAGCGCCCACTGCCGGAACTGCAGCGGCAGAAAGACGGCTTCGTTCAGAAAGCGTTCGGCGTTCATGCCGGCGGCTTTGGTGATGATTTGCGAAATCAAATAATAAGCTGCGTCGGAATAGCGGCGGTACTCCCCTGTTTTTTGTTCGATTTTCAGGGAAAACACATATTTCAGATAATCGTCGCCGATCTTCGCCCGGTCGTCGTCTTCATCCACGCCGTAGGGGATCGTATCCAGGCCGGTCTTGTGGCGCAGCGCGTCCTCCACCGTGACCCGATCCCATTTTTTGTCGTAATCGGCGGGCAAATCATCGGGCGAAAAGAACGAAGTGACCGAATCGGTCCGGCTCAATCTGCCCTGCCCTTCCAGAATGCCGACGGCGGTGGCAAAGAAAAACTTGGTGACGGAATGGCTGTTGTTGCAATAATTGCAACTTTCGTTCTTCCAGTATTCCGTTCCGCTTGCCGTGATGACGGCCGCGTCATACATCGGGTCGGTTTCGGCCAGAACGGCGTTGAAAAAGGAGTTGTTCATCTTAGGATCCCATCCTGCGGTAGCTTTCCCATTTTTTGATCAGAAGCAGGCAGAACAGCAGCGCAACGGCGGCAAACCCCACCCAAAAGCCGATCAGCTTCGACCAGCCGAAGCTCTCGGAGATTTTGCCGAAGCCATACGTGGAGATCGCGCTGCCGGCGTAGGCCACGCAGTCGATCACACCGGCCATGGTGGCCGCTCTCCCCTCTCTGGCAAAGCAGACGGGAATCAGCGTTAAGAAAATGTGGTTGATGCCGCACATGGCGGAGGTGATCATGGATAACAGAAGCACGCTGACAAGCGGCGTATAGTGCCGAATGAACAGCAGCGCCGTGAGCGGCAGCAGCGCAAAGGCAAAAAACAGGCAGGCAATGCGGGCTTCGCTGAGCTTGCCGCGGTTGTAGATCAGGGTGACCACCACGGCACCGAAGAAATTCAGCACGGGCAAAACGATGGTGAGCATGGTGGAAAACGACGGGGTGACTTGGAACAGCTCCATGATCATGGTCGGCACCCAGCTCATCACGCCGTCTTTGAGCATGGCGTGGAGCACCACGGGCAGGATCATGAACACAAAGCCCGAAGCGGCCGCGACCCGGAAAAAGCTCTTTTTCGATTCATTGGTTTCACTTTGACGGTGCAGCGGCACGATGGCGCGCTTTTCTTTGCCGAGGCAAAGCGCGTGAACGCCCCAGATGAGGCTGATCGCCATTAACACAGCAGCGGCGATCATAAAAACAGTCTTCCACGATCCGGCGCGGATGACGAACGCCGTAACGGCATAAGCCGAGAGCGTACCGGCGGGCATCGTGGCCGCCAGCCCGGCTTCCGCATTTTTAAGCGAATTCCCCTGCATGGTGTTGGACACGATGTAGATGATGGGCGCCCAAAGCATGGACTGCGCAAAGCCGTTCACGCCCCAGACGATACAAAGCCAGGTCAGGTTCGGGGCGTAACACATGCAAAAATTGGCGATCGACGACACAAAGGTGCCGAAAAAGATCATTTTATAGGGCGAAAAACGGTCGCCCAGAATGCCGTTGATGAGCTGACCGCTGCCGTAAACGACAAAAAACACCGTGCCGACGATGCCCATCTGCGTTTTGGTGTACAAGCCCTGATTGACAATATCGGCAATGGCGGCGGAAAAGTTATAGCGTCCGAAGTAGGAGCAGCAATAAACGACCCAGCAAAGAAGATAAACGCGGTTGATGTGTTTTGAATTGGAACCCATGTTTACTATCCTGTGTCAGACGCGCACCCCGCGGTACACATCCGTATTTTTCAAAATTTCGTCGGTGATGGTCACGCCGCCGAGCTGATAGGCGGCGAACAGCGCGCCGCATTCGGCCGGATAATCCAGCATCCGGATCTGATATTCACCGCTCTGCTCCAGCAGACGAGCGGCAAATTCGTTGCGGTACAGGCGATTATAGCGGAAGATGCCGCCCCACAGCCCGATGAAGGTATCGGGCGGCAGCGGCTCGAGCATGGTTTTCACCATGTCGGCCAGCTGCATCGCCTGCGCGCAGGCAATGGCGGCGGCCGCCTGATCGCCGTGCTTGGCGCAATGGAACACACGCCCCGCAAAATCGGAGATCCGTTTGGGATCGAGCGTCTGCGTTTCAAGCTGCGCTTTTAATTCGGCGAAGCTGCCGATCTCAAAATAATCATAGACTTCATTGACCAGCCTTGTGGGCGGTTCCAGCCCCTGCTCGGCACGCAGCGCATAGCGGATGGCGTCAAGCGCGATGTGGTAACCGCTGCCCTCATCGCCCAGCAGCGCGCCCCAGTTGCCGTAACAGGAGCGCTCGCCGTATTCATCCTCGACCGCCACGCAGGAACCGACGCCGCTGATCACGACCGCCCGCGCGCCGGGCTGACGGATGCACTGCATGGCAATGTAAATATCGCGGTCGATCAGCAGACGATCGCACGTGAGGATGCCGCCGCACAGCGCCGCCGTGTCGCGCTTGCCGGCGCGGCCGGTCAGCGACGTTAACCCGATGGCGGCCGCAATGCAAGGCTGATCCTCTGTTTTTTCGGCCAAAACCTCAAGAATGAGCTTGAGGTTTTTGCGCGCCTTGGCCAGCGGGATGCGGTTATAATCAATGCTGCCGCCCTCGGCCTTGGCAAGTATTCTTCCGTTTTCATCGGCGGCAATGGCGGTCGTGCGCGTTTTACCGCCGTCGATCCCGAGATAAACAGGCATTTCTTACACCCCGATATCCGTGTTTTTCTCGTCCGGCGCCAGATACGGCTGCAGGAACGAGATCACTTTTTCTTCATATTCTTCTTTGGCGTCATAGTAACTGTAGGCGTGGACCGCGTCCTTGACCCACAGATGATCCTTGGGCACCTGACAGGCCGCAAACAGCTTTTCGCCCATTTCAAACGGGACCGTCGGATCGTTGGTGCCGTGGATGAACAGCATGGGCACCTTTGCCTGCGGCATGCGGCCCAGACAATCGGCCTTGCGCATATCGTAGCCGAGGAAGAGACGGCAGAACAGGTTGATACACGGGGTCATCATCGGAATGGTGAAGCCGACCATGTTCTTTTGCGTAAAGTCGAGGATCTCGTAGGCGCGGGTGTAGCCGCAATCCTCGATCACCGCTTTGACCTGCGGCTGCGGGTCGCTCTCGTTGCAGAGCATGACGGTGGCCGCGCCCATGGAAATGCCGTGCAGCACGATCTCGATGTCGTCGCCGAAACGGTCGATCAGGTAATCGACCCAGCGCAGCACGTTTTCGGCCTCATACGCGCCGAAACCGATGAATTTGCCGGTGCTTCTGCCGTGGGCGGCGTGATCGGGCAGCAGATAGTTGAACCCGAGCCGCTCGTTGTAAAACGGCAGCATGTGGCTGAATTCATCCGGCCCGTTGCACTTGTAGCCATGCACGCAGATGACGAATTTTTTGGCGTTGCGCCCCGGCACGAACCACGCGCGCAGCGTGTGGCCGAAGCGATCCTCAATGGAAACGTCCTCGGGGTTTCTGTCGTAAAGATACTGGTTGTTGCGCTGACGGATCTTGTAACGGATCTTGTGGCGCTCGCTGAGTTTTTCAAAATCGACCTCGTCCGATTTCGGGCGCATGATCGACAGCTTCACGCCGACGCCGGTGAACACGGCGAGCAGCACGAGAAGAACGAGAACAATGATCAGAATGACGATCGGCATAAACTCACCCCGTTAAAAATTACTGCGGTTCCAGCCCCAGTGGTCGATCTCTTCATATTTGACGTAAACGCGGTCGGCGGGAACACCGAGCACCGCGCCGATGTCCTCGGTGATCGCAGCGGTGAGCTGATCACAGCTGCTGCCGCCTGCTCTGCCGAACAGCTTGACTTCAAGAAAGGCGCAGGGCGCGTCGCTGCCGCCGAACCACATGCGGCAGTTATCTTCAAAATCGAGCATCAGCCACCGCTCGGTTTTCCCGGGCAAATGCTCAATGGTTTTGCCGAAGCGGGTTTTCAGGGCTTTTTCCTGATCGGCGGAAACGGAACAATTCGTTTTGGTCTGAATAAAAGGCATGGTCATTCTCCTTTCACGGTGCGATCCGTCAGAAAAGTCGGATCAAAGCGTGTTCTGGCTGCCGTCCGCCGGGGCGGGCGCCTGTGTGTTTTTGTTGAAAAGGCTCTTCTTCAGGTATTCGTCCGTGCCCATATACGTTCTCACCCGCACGGATTTGACGTAATACAGGTTGATCAGAAAACAGCCGAGCGCGGTGCCGATCAGCGTACCGATCGCGTTGAAAAAGCCCTGGCCGACCAGCGTGATCAGGAACGAACAGACCACGTTGACGATCGCCATCTGCTGATACGTCTCCAAAAAAGCCGTGTTCTTTTGCCTGATCTGCTTGCCGATGCGAATGCTGAACCAGGCCGAAATGCCGGAATTGGCCAGCGTCAGGATCAGATTGGCAATGATCTTGCCGTTGAAAAAGCCAATGCCGACGAGCTTACCGAGAACGCCGATCGCGCCCAGAATCAGGATAACCGGCACGATGTAGGAATACATGATCGCCAGAAATTGCAGGAAACCGCCCAGTTCATGATACGGGTGAGAACCGACCGGAGCGGCTGGCTGCGGATATGCGGGAGCAGCATAAGCACTCTGCTGCGCAGGCGACGGAGCGGCGGGCTGAACAACCGTCGGTTCGGCCGCAGGGGCAGTATTTGCGGCAGACTGAACATCGCAGGGTGTGCCGCAATTGGGGCAGAATTTGACGCCGGGCTCAATGGCCGCGCCGCAGTTTTGACAGAACATGGTCATCTCTCCTTTTTTGATGGGGAAAACATTCCCGTGAAATCAAGGGTCGAAGCCGCTTCCAGCGGCAGAGTAACCGTTTTTTGCTCGTAAGAGGATTTGTAAATGGCCAGCACCAGTTCCAGCGCGCTGCGCCCGACCTGACC
>CAMJHI010000099.1 GCA_946405475.1 uncultured Clostridia bacterium | reverse complement strand
GACAAAAAGGGCGCGCTGCAAAAGCCTTGCAAGCGCGCTCTTGTTTTGTTGCGGAAGGGTCAACGGATCATTTCAGAAAATCAATGTTTCTGACAATGGCGGCTTCCTTGGCGTAGCCGCCGCAGATCGAGAAGAAGGCAATGATCTTGACCACAAAAATGATGATGTAGCCGACGCCCATCACGATCCAGCCGAGGACGGGGATGATGGCCAGGATCGGCAGAAGGATCGAGCAGACCGTGAGCTTGATGGCCTGACGGATGTGGAACTTCAGGTAGGGCGAATCCTTGCTGGCCAGCAGCGCGATGATGATGCCGATCGTGCCCATCAGATAGATCAGCATGGCAAAGCACTTGTTGTCGGAAATGTCGCGCGGATCAAACTCGGCCGTGTGATCGTAGGGGTCGGCGGCGACGGGCTGCTGGTAAACGGGCGCGGTCTGCTGAGCGCCGCAAACGGTGCAGAAGTTTTGCGCGTCGTCCATTTGAGCGCCGCAGGAGATGCAGTTTTTCATACCAAATACCTCACTCTTTTTCCTGTCAAAACAGGTTCGTTTTTCTTAACTTTATCACGCGGCACGCCGTTTTGTCAAGCAGCTTTGCGCGGCGTCAGGCGGTTTTGACGATCGTTACAAAAAAAACAGAGCATATCGGTTCTCATACTGAGAAGCGCTATGCTCTGTTCTGATGCTTCGGTTACAAGGGGCAGGTCGGACTCAGGCGATTTCGGCGAGAAAGCCGAGCAGATTTTCCGCGGATTTTTGCGCAAAATCAAACGCGTCGTCCAGCGCCGAAACGCCGGGGATCGAATCCGGGCGGGCGTTCACGGCTGCGATGCCGCCAACGGGGCATTCTGCCGTTGCCTGCGTGATCGTCGGAAAAGCCGGAGCCGTTTCGGGATCGGGCGCCGATGCGGAAGCCGGGCGTTCCCACTGCGCGTCGTCACAGCAGCGGGCGACGTCATACGGAACAAAATCGCCGTTGGCCTGTGCCGCAATGCGCGTGGGCAGCCGAACGGCTGTGACCCCGTTTTTATTGTTCAGCTCGTTTTGACTGGCCGCCAGTTGTTCGGTCGCTCCGCTGACGGATACGGCTTGTTTTTTTTTACCTTCGGTCACCGAAACGGTGATGTCGTCGGTGGCTTTGTTGCCCGCCTTGTCATAGGCGCAGCAGGTCGCTTCATATTGCCCCACGTATCGGTCAAAGCTCACGGCGGGGATGCGGCACTTCCAGCAACTGTCCTTGGCGGAATAGACCGCGTCAAACCAAAGGGCTTCTTTGTCGCTCTGGTTCTCGGTCCGAACCTTGAACTGAACGGCCGTGACCCCGACCTTGTCGCTTGCCTTGGCTGTGAGCGTGAAGCCCGTGATATTATTATTTGTCACAGCAAAATCGGTGATCGTCGGCGCGGTGGTGTCGGCGGGTTTGGCCTTGGCAACGTAGATGTAGCCCAGCACCTTGTGCGCGCGGCCGCGTCTGGAACCGGCGGAAAGCTGCGGGATTATCGCAGTGGAAAAACCGCCGCGGACGTTGTAGTTATATTCGGAAATCAGCATGGTGCCGTTGCTGTAAAGCTCTTCGACAAAGGCGACGTGACCGTGCGATTTGTCTTTGACGGTGACCATGATCGCCCCGGCTTTGGGCGCGGCGCCGTAGGAACAGGCCTTGGTTCTGGTGTTTTCCTGATACCAGTGGTGAGCGGCCGAGGTGGAAAGCGCGGGCTTGGCGCCCAGCGCTTCATACGCTCTGCCCCAGGCGTACCAGGTGCATTCCTTCGTGTAACCGCCCGCGTAAAACGGATTGGCCTTGGAATAATAGTGCGAATCCTTGCCCGAAGGATCGGATTTGCGCACGGTAAAAGCCTGTGCCGTCAGGCACTGCATCGGCAAAACCGACGCGGCCATCAGCAGCGTCAGCAAAATCGTCAGCAATCGTTTCGCTCTCAGTTTCAAATGGTTCCCTCCAAAGTCAAGCGCGCACGTCGGCGCGCAGAACACAGCTAATTTGATGTTGTCAGGCAAAGGGCTTTTGCCAAAAAAGCACGCATTTGCAAGGTTTGTTTTTGTTCTGACCCGGCCAGACGGCAGCGGCAGACAAAATGAATCTCAAGACTGACTCGGCTATTATAACACAGATGTTTCATCATTGCAACCCTTTTGTTACACTTTTGTCATTTGTTTTGTTACCGTTTTGTTACAGTTTTGTTAAGCTGTCGCGGTTTTTCCGGTTGAAACAGCAAAATTCGCCGTTCGAAAGGCACAATGAGCTGCCGCAGGCAAGGGCTGCGCTTCACCGATAACGCCCGCTGAAACGGGTCGATCAATCAACGGAGGAAAAAGGGTTTGAACAGCAGGAAAACAGCCCTTTTCCCGCCCGCTCGCGGCATCTCTGCACAACGATGGGGATGGAAAAGAGCTGTTGCTTTATTTGGCGGTCAGGTCGGTTTTTTCAACAGACCCGGGGGCATTTGATTCATTCGGCGTCGGTCAGAGCGTTGGCAAAGGCGGCCAGCTGCGGCAGGTCGAACTGCTCGGCGCGGGCGGTTTCCGGTTGACCGATGGCGGCCAGCGCGGCGACGACCGCGGCTTTTGAAATCCCCAGCCCGGCGCTGACCGAGTTGGCGGCGGTTTTGCGCCGCTGGGCGAACACCGACTTGACCACGCGGAAAAACAGCTTTTCGTCGGTCAGTGCCACGGGCGGCTCGGGGCGCACGGTCAGGCGGATGACGCTGCTGTTCACCTTGGGCGCGGGCAGGAACGACCCGGCCGGCACGTCGAACAGCTTTTCGGCCTCGGCGTAGTAATTCACCGCCACCGTCACCGCCCCCGCGTCGCGGCTGCCCACGGCGGCGCACAGGCGGTCGGCCGCTTCCTTTTGCACCATCACGGTGATGCTTTCCACCGGCAGGCGGCTTTCGAGCAGCGCCATGATCACGGGTGAGGTGATGTAATAGGGCAGGTTCGCGCACACCGCCGCCCGCAGGCCGAAAAAGTTTTCTTCGAGGATCCGGAACAGATCGAGCTTGAGCACGTCGCCGTGAATGACGCGCACGTTGTCGAACGCGCCGAGCGTTTCGTCAAGCACGGGCAGCAGCCGTTCGTCCAATTCCACGGCCACCACCTTTTCGGCCGTCTGCGCGAGCTGCTCGGTCAGCACGCCGATGCCGGGGCCGATCTCCAGCACGCCCACGCCCGGCCCCGCGCCGCAGCATTCCGCCATGCGGGGGCACACCGTGGGGTCAATGATGAAATTCTGCCCGAGCGCCTTGGAAAACCGAAACCCGTGGCGGGCGAGCAGGGCTTTGATAAAGGCCGCGTTTGTCAAATCGTTCATCGGATCGCTCCTCAAAAATTTTTCTTTACTTGAAGGAGAAAAAGCTTTATAATAGTTTCAATCTGGAAGAAAAGAGGAAAGAAACATGACTGTTTTGGTTACGGGCGGTGCCGGTTACATCGGCTCGCACACCTGCATCGAGCTCATTCAAAAGGGCTACGACGTTATTATACTCGATAATTTCTACAACAGCAAGCCGGAAGCGCTCAATCGCATCCGGAAAATTTCCGGGGGCGATTTCAAATTCTGCGAATGCGATATCCGCGACCGCGCGGGGCTGGACAAGATTTTTGCCGAAAACAACATCGACGCGGTCATCCACTTCGCCGGGCTCAAGGCCGTGGGCGAAAGCTGCCGCAAGCCGCTGGAATATTATGAAAACAACGTGGGCGGCACGGTCACGCTGTGCGAAGCCATGCGCGACGCGGGCGTGAAAAGAATCGTGTTCTCGTCCTCCGCCACCGTTTACGGCTCGAACAACCCCTCGCCCCTGCGCGAGGATATGCCCGCGGGCGGCACGACCAACCCCTACGGCACGACCAAGTATTATATTGAAAACATCTTAAAGGACGTTTACGCCGCCGACAACGAGTGGAGCATCGTGCTGCTGCGCTACTTCAACCCCATCGGCGCGCACGAAAGCGGTCTGATCGGCGAGGATCCCAACGGCATCCCCAACAACCTCATGCCCTACATCACGCAGGTCGCCATCGGCAAGCTGGACTGCCTGAGCGTGTTCGGCAACGATTACCCCACGCCCGACGGCACCGGCGTGCGCGATTATATCCACGTGGTCGATCTGGCCAGGGGGCACCTGTGCGCGGTCGACAAGGCCATGAGCGCCCCCGGGCTGAACATTTACAACCTCGGCACCGGCAAGGGCTACAGCGTGCTCGACGTGATCAACGCCTTTGAAAAAGCCAGCGGCAAAAAGGTGAATTACCGCATCGCGCCCCGCCGCAGCGGCGACGTGGCGGTTTGCTATTCCGACCCGAGTAAGGCGAAAAAAGAGCTCGGCTGGGAAGCGGAATACGGCATCGAGCAGATGTGCCGCGACAGTTGGAACTGGCAGTCGAAAAACCCGCAGGGACTGTAAGAAAGGGGTCGTTCCATGCGCCTGATCAAAAAGATCCAAAAGTTTTTGAAATCGTGGCTCGGCTGTGACCGCGGCCCCACCATTGCCGACATGAAGGCGATGGGCATGAAGGTTGGCAAGAACCTGATCGTTGACGATTCCTGCCGCTTTGATTCTTCGCATTGCTGGCTGATCGAGATCGGCGACGACGTGACCTTCGGCCCGCAAACCTATGTGTTGGCGCACGACGCCAGCACGAAAAAGTATCTGGGGTATACCAAGATCGGCAAAGTCACCATTGAGGATGGCTGCTTCATCGGCGCGGACAGTCTGATCATGCCCGGCGTGCACATCGGCAAAAACTGTATCATCGGCGCCAAAAGTGTGGTCACGTCAAACGTGCCGGACGGCAGCGTTTACATCGGCGCTCCTGCCCGGTTCGTCTGCACCACGCAGGAATACATCGAACGTCAGAAAAAGAGCATGGAAAAATACCCTGTTTATGACGAGAGCTTTACGCTCAACGGCGGCATTACGCCGGAAAAGAAACAGCAGATGCTCGATGAAATGAAAGACCGCAAAGGGTTTGTTGTTTGACCGGGTTTCGGTATCAATGATCCGCTGAATATCAGAAGCAAACGGCCGGATGCTTTCCGTGGGGAGCGTCCGGCCGCTTTTTGCGTGGGGAGCGTCCGGCCGCTTTTTGCGTGGGGAGTAATGAAAAAATTATTGACAAATTATGAACAATATGTTAATATCCGATTTGTGAGTCAATGCGCCGAGGAAATTTTACAAATCCGAAGCGCTTTTCCGTGGCTGATGATTCTGTTTCAATCAAGCAGGGGTCATTGTCACATTTCGCACTTTTTGGATTTGGCAAATGTTAGACGGTTATTCATTCTTCAGTTTTCAGTATTCATTTAGAAAATTCTGTCGATCCTTAATGAATACTGAAAACTGAAAATTGAAAAAGGAACAATACAAAGCGAAAACCCTGCCACTTGCACGACAGGATTTTCGCTTTGGTCGGAGTGAAGGGATTCGAACCCCCGACATCCTGCTCCCAAAGCAGGCGCGCTACCAACTGCGCTACACCCCGTTTGATTCAATTTCCGCCTTTGTATTATAGAAAAGAAACAAACCGTTGTCAAGTGGCAAAACTGCGTTCGTCAAAAAGGGAAAGGGACGCAGAGGAGTAAAGGAAAAGACAAAAAGAAGGAGAAAAAGGAATGAAACTCGGAAGCAAGATCGAGAACCTCGTCGCCATGCAAAACGCCGGGCTGCCGGTGCCGGCGCTCATCGCCCTGCCGTTTGCCTCGCTGGTGCCGGATGCGGCCGCGCTGCACCGCGCCATCGACCAATCGAGCCACCTGCCGCCCGCGCTGCGCAGCCAGCGCCTGAAGCAAGCTGTGCGCGCGCTGGTGAAAACGCCGCCCGATCTGCCGACAGAGGGCTGCTTTGCCGTGCGCTCGTCCAGCGGGGTTGAGGATTCCGCCGCCCACAGCTTTGCCGGTCAGTTCGATACCTACCTCAACGTGCCGGCCGCCGAGCTGCCCGCGCGCATCACGGATTGCGTGTGTTCGCTGTTCAATGAAAACGTCATCGATTACATGAACCGGAACGGGATGGACCTGCACGCGCTCGAAATGAACGTGCTGGTGCAGAAAATGGTCGACGCCGAGGTGTCCGGCGTGCTGTTCACCGCCAACCCGCAGGGCATCCTCAACGAAAGCGTTATCATCGCCGGGCGCGGTCTGGGCGAAAACGTGGTGAGCGACCGCATCGACACCACGGCCTATTACTACAACATGACCGACCGGGTCTATTACTACGAGGGCAAGGAGGAGCTGCTCGACCGCGAGGCCGTGGAAACGCTCATCGCGTTGTCGGAAAAGGTCTGCGGCCTGTTCGGCCCGACACTCGACATCGAATTTGCCGTGGAAAACGGCCGGTGTTATCTGCTGCAGGCGCGGCCGATCACCACGCTTTCAGCCGACCGCCCGCTGATTTTCGACAACAGCAACATCGTGGAAAGCTACCCGGGGCTGAGCCTGCCGCTGACCGTTTCGTTCGTGAAGAACGTCTACGAAGGCGTGTTCCGCAGCGCGGGGCGGCGGCTGCTGAAAAACCGCAAAAAGCTGGAACAATTGCAGCCCGTGTTCGGCAACACCGTGGGCAGCGCGAACGGCTGCATCTACTACAAGATCAGCAACTGGTACGAGATCATCAACTTTCTGCCGTTTCGCAAAAAATTTCTGCCGATCTGGCAGGAGCTGGTGGGCGTGAAATATAAAGATGCGTTCCGCGCCACGGCAAAGGTGTCGCCGCTGTGCCGCGCGTCGATCTGCCTCAACGCCGTGCGTGAATTGCTGCGCGCGCCCCGCAGCATGAAAAAGCTGCATGAGGATTTCGACCGCATCAACGCGTTTGCGCGGGCGCAGTTCCAAAAGGACATGACCGCCAAAGAGCTCTTCGCGCTCTACGATCTGATTGAGGCGCGCATTCTGTCCAACTGGGGCGTGACGCTGTTCAACGACACCTACGCCTTTTTGTTCACCGGCCTGCTCAAGCAGCACCTGAAAAAGACCAGACCCGGCGAGGAGGCGGCGGCCAACCGTTTTATTTCCGGCATTTCCAACATCGAAAGCATGCGCCCGATCCGCGAAATGGTGCGGCTGGCGCGCGAAAAGGATTCGCTCACCGCGGCGGAATTTGAAGCGCGCAAGACCGCCTACGCGGCAGAATTCGGCGACCGCTGCCCGGAGGAGCTGAAGCTTGAAAGCCCCACCTACCGCACCAATCCCGCTCTGCTCGACGAAAAGATCGACGGCTACCGGCAGGATATGGCCAAGCTGGCCGCCATGGAAGAAAGCATGCAGCCCGAAACGACGGCTCCGGCCAACGACCCGGTCACCGCGTTCCTCGCCCGCCGCGCCACCACGGGCATTCTGCACCGCGAAAAATCCCGCCTGAACCGCGGCCGCATCTTCGGCCTTGTGCGCGAAGCCGTGCTGCGTCTGGGCGCGATCTACTGCCGTCAGGGGCTGATCGAGGACGAAAAAGACGTGTTCTGGCTCACGCTTTCGGAATTGCGGGTGCTGGCCGAAACGCCGCGCGACCTGCGCGAAACCGTGCGCGGGCGCAAAAAGCAATATGCCGTGTTCGCGCTCCTGCCGGCTTATTCACGCCTCATTTTCAGCGAAAACGAGTTTGACAAGCACCACCGCTGCGTCAACACCTCCAAGATCATGTCCGATCAAAACGAGCTGTCCGGCATCCCCTGCTCCGGCGGGCTGGTGACCGGCGAAGCGTTCGTGGTGGAGGACGTGCAAAAGGTCGGCAGCGTGAAGGATAAAA
>CAMJHI010000098.1 GCA_946405475.1 uncultured Clostridia bacterium | reverse complement strand
CCGCGCGGTTCAAAATCATCGAATTTGCCGTGATCGTCGCGCTGTGCGCCGCGTTCATCGCACCCAATATCTTCAGCCGCATCAAGGTCAATGAGCTCAACGGCAAAATCGCCGCCATGACGACGCAGCTCAACGAGGTCAAGAGCGAAAACACACGGCTTGACATGCAGCTCAAAGCCAAAATCTCGCTGGACAACGTGCAGAATTATGCCGAAAACGTGCTGGGCATGGTCAAGCGTGATCGTTATCAGGTTTACTATTTCAACCTTGAAAACGGCAATGAGATTCTTCCCGCACAGTAAGCATAACTCCCTTTTCCATTCAATAGAATAATGGCAGAACACTGCGCGCGGGGCGTTGCTTTCCGGCGCAGGAACGGAAGTCGGTTTTTTCACCGAACTTCCGTTGTTTTGTCTAATCCGCAACGCTCGATGCGGCAAAGGAGGGCTGTCGATGGCACTGAAACCGTCAAAAACGATGTATAAACGATCACTCGGCGTGCTGGCTGCGCTGATCATTCTCGGCTTTGGCACGGGGCTGGTGCGTCTGGCCAAGCTGCAATTGATCGATGGTGAAATGTATCGCGCCAAGGCTGAATCGCAGCAGTTGGGCGACAGAAGCATTCAGGCGCTGCGCGGCACGATCTATGACCGCAACATGCGCCCGCTGGCGCAGAGTGCCACGGCGTGGAAGGTGTTTATTGATCCGTCCAACATCAAAAACGAAAAAATGGAAAAAATGTCCGCGACCGAGGCCGAAGCGGCTCTCACGGTGCGCCGCGAGCTGGTGGCGGACGGCCTTTCCAAAATCCTCAGCGTCGATAAAGAAGAGATCCTGAAAAAAGCCGAAAAGATCAAGAGCGGCTATCAGAAAATCAAAAGTGAAGTGACGCTGGAGGAAAAACAGCAGGTCAGCAGCTTTATTGCCGAAAACAAGCTGTATGACTGCATTGGCATCGAGCCGGACACCACCCGCTACTACCCCTTCAAAACGCTGGCATCCACCATCATCGGCTTCACCGGTATGGACGATGTGGGTGTGGAAGGGCTTGAGCATAAATATGACAGCGAGCTCACCGGCATTCCCGGCCGCATTATTTCGGCAAAAAACGGTGCAATGGGCAGCATGCCGATCGAATACACCGCTTCTTATGAGCCGCAGCAGGGCACCAGTCTGGTGCTGACCATTGACGAAACCATCCAGAGCCTGCTGGAAAAAGAGCTCAACAAGGTCTACGTCAGCAGCGAAGGCAACGCCGCCTACGGTCTGGTCATGGACGTAAAAACCGGCGCGATCCTCGCCATGTCCAACCAGCCGGATTACGACCTGAACGATCCGTACACGATCCTTGACGCCGAGGTCCTGGCCAGGATCAACAAGATCACCGACCCCGCCGAAAAGAATCAGGCGGTCAGCTTCGCGCGGCAGGCGCAGTGGCGCAACCGCACCATCAGCGATACCTATGAGCCCGGTTCGGTGTTCAAGGTCGTCACGCTCGCGGCCGGGCTGGAGGAAGGCGTCGTCAATGAAAAAACGACCTATACCTGCGTCGGCGGCATTCAGGTGGCCGACAACTTCATCAAATGCCACAAGCATTCCGGCCACGGCACGCAGACACTGCAACAGGGTCTGATGAACTCATGCAACCCGTTCTTTATCACCGTCGGGCAGAGGCTCGGCACCGACAAATTCTTCCGCTATTTTGAAGCCTTCGGCTTCACGGAACCGACCGGCATCGATCTGTCCGGTGAGGCAACGCCCAAGGCGGGCGCGACCTATCACAGCCGCGACAATTTCGGCATTTCGCAGCTTTCCAGCTGCGCCTTCGGTCAGACCTTCCAGGTCAGTCCCATTCAGATGATCACCGCCATCGCGGCCATTGCCAACGGCGGCAAGCTCATGCGCCCCTACGTGGTGGCCAAAAAGCTTGACGGTGACGGCAATGTGATCGAAGAGACCCAGCCGCTCGTGCGGCGGCAGGTCGTTTCGGCGCAGACCGCCCGCAAGGTGATCGACATGATGGAAGCCGTCGTCAGCGACGGCACCGGCCGCAACGCCAATGTGGCGGGTTATCACGTGGCCGGTAAAACCGGTACCTCGCAGAAAATCGGCGCCGGCAACGGCAAATACATCGCCTCCTTTGCCTGCGTGGCCCCGGGCGACGACCCGGAGATCGCCATCCTGATCACGGTCGACGAGCCGGTCGGGCAGGTCAACGGCGGCCAGCTCGCCGCGCCTGTTGCGGCAGCGCTCGTGGAAGGCATCATGAACTACATGGGCATCGAGCCGGAATATTCCGAAAAGGAATCCAGCCTGATCGAAGTGCCCGCGCCTTCTCTGGTCAATGCCACGGTGACCGCCGCCACGGCGACCGCCAAGGAACAGAACCTTTCCGTCAAGGTCATCGGCGACGGTGACCATGTGGTCAGGCAGGTTCCCTCTTACGGGCAGCTGATGCCGAACAAGGGCGTCATCATTCTTTACACCGACAGCCGACAGGAGGAAACGGTTCAGGTTCCGGCGCTGACCGGTATGCGTCTGAGCACCGTGCAAAAAATCTGCAACGAATACGGGTTAAACCTGAAGATCCGGGGCAATGCTTTTACAGGGGCCGATATCTTATCCTACAGTCAGGATATTGAGCCGGACACGGTCGTCAAGTACGGCACGGTCGTGACCGTATCCTTCAAATCCTATTCCGGCGTGTCCGATTCCATTTACGGATAATGAGAAAGGAAACAACATGAAAACCACTGATTTGTTATGTTCCGCCGGTTTTTCCGCTCAGGGCATTTCCGAAGCGGACGTGAACTTTATCACGGATGATTCCCGCAAGGTGAAGCCGGGCAGCGCGTTCGTCTGCATCGCCGGCGCTCATTTCGACGGTCATTCCGCCGCGCAGAAGGCGCAGGAGGACGGCGCCGTGCTGATCGTGTGCGAGCACGACGTCGGCTGCCGCAATCAGCTCATCGTTGAAAATACGCGCGCCGCGCTGTCGCTGCTGTGCGCCGCCTTTTTCGGCAACCCGGCGCAGCGGCTGCGCCTTGTCGGCGTGACCGGCACGAACGGCAAAACCACAAGCTGCTTTCTGCTCAAAGAGATCCTGGAGCGGGCCGGGCGCAAAACCGGCCTGATCGGAACGGTCAAAAACATGGTCGGCAGCGTGGAGTACCCCGCCAACCTCACCACCCCCGATCCCTTTGAACTGCAGGGTCTGTTCGCAAAAATGGTCGAGGCGGGCTGCGAATGCTGCGTGATGGAGGTATCCTCTCAGGCGCTGGCGCAGGAGCGTGTTTACGGCCTGCATTACGAGATCGCCGTTTTCACCAACCTCACGCAGGATCATCTTGATTATCACGGCAGCTTTGAAAACTACGTGGCCGCCAAGCACAAGCTCTTTGAAATGTGCGACGTCGCCGTGGTCAACGCCGATGACGAGGCGCACACCGCCATGCTGGCCGGCACGTCCTGCAAGGCGATCACCTTTTCCGCGCTGAACGATTTCGCGGATTATTCCGCCAAAAACATCACCTACAAAGCCGACGGCGTCGATTACTTTTTGGTCGGTATCGATCAGATCGAACGTGTCCGCCTGCCGATCCCCGGCGGCTTCACGGTTTACAATTCCATGGGCGCGGCCATCTGCGCCGTGCTGCTCGGCGTGCCGCTCAAACAGGTGGCGGAAGCGCTTGCTTCGGCCAAAGGCGTGCCGGGGCGCATTGAGGTCGTTCCGACCGACACCGACTATACCGTCATCATCGATTATGCGCATTCGCCCGACGGGCTGGAAAACATCCTCGCGGCGCTGCGCAAAATTGCCAAAGCGCGCATCATCACCGTGTTTGGCTGCGGCGGCGACCGCGACCGCACGAAGCGCCCGAAAATGGGTAAAATCGCGTCGGATATGTCCGACTTCGTGATCGTGACCTCCGATAATCCCCGTACGGAGGATCCGGATGCGATCGTGCGCGAGGTGGCGGCCGGCACCGTGAACGCCAAGGTGCCGGTGGTGAAAATCACCGACCGCACCGCCGCCATCGAATTTGCCCTGAACGAAGCCGAAACGGACGATATCGTTCTGCTTGCCGGCAAGGGGCATGAAACCTATCAGATTCTGAATACGGGCAAAATTCACTATGATGAGCGCGAGATCGTGCGTGATCTGCTCAAAAAATAAAGGATACGCGAAAGGTTGTCGATACCATGAACACATACGCAGCGTTGATCGTCGCGGCAGTCATTGCCTTCGGCGTCACGGCTTTGCTTGGGTTTGTTCTCATCCCGTGGCTGCACAAGCTCAAATTCGGGCAGACGATCCTCGACATCGGCCCGAGCTGGCACAAGAAAAAGCAGGGCACGCCCACCATGGGCGGCATTATGTTCATCATTGGTCTGATCGCTGCGCTGGCCGTTGTTTTTATCACGGATAAGATCATGGGCGGCGACCTGATCGGGGGTGGCAGCCTCAACCGCATGCAGCAATACACCAAGCTCTTTGCCGGGCTGATCATGGCGTTTTCGCTCGGGCTGGTCGGCTTTGCGGATGACTACATCAAGGTGGTCAAAAAGCGCAACCTCGGTCTGACCATTCTGCAAAAGACCGTGATCCAGACACTGATCATCTTTGCTTATCTCATCAGCCTGCGCCTTTCCGGCAGCAACTGGATGTTTATTCCGTTCTACGGCGCAACGGGCGGCCTCGGCGTGTTCTTCTTTTTGCTGGGCGCGTGCGTCATTTACGGCACCACCAACGCCGTCAACTTCACCGACGGCATTGACGGGCTTTGCTCTTCCGTCACGCTCACCTCGGCCGTTGCCTTTTTGGTGATTGCGTTTTTGCGCAACAACATGGGCGCGGGCGTGGTCAGCGCGGGGCTTGCGGGCGCCTGCGCCGGGTTCCTTGTGTGGAACTGGAACCCCGCCAAGGTGTTCATGGGCGATACCGGCTCCATGTTTTTGGGCGGTCTGGTCGTGGCGCTGGCCTATGCGCTCGACTGCCCGCTGATCCTGCTCCCCGTCGGCGTCATTTATTTCATCGAAGGTCTTTCCGACGTGATCCAGATCGGCTATTTCAAAGCGACCCACGGCAAGCGCATTTTCAAAATGGCGCCCATTCATCACCATTTTGAAATGAGCGGCTGGAAGGAAAAAAAGATCGTGGTCGTGTTTTCGCTGGTCAATATCCTCGGCGGCGCGATCGGCGTGCTGCTCATGTGGTTCGGCCGCGCGCAGTAATCGAAGGCTCACACCGCGTTTTGCGCGGGGTTGACGATAGTATGGAGGTAACGGCATGATTAAGCAGTTTAAGCCAAAGCACCGCCTGATTTCAATGTTTGTAAAGTTTAACGAGGGAAATCTGGATGTTACGTTTCTGCTCATTGTTCTGGCTTTGCTTACAACGGGCCTGATCATGCTGTTTTCAGCCGGTTATTCCTACGCTTATTATAAGTATCACGACAGTACGCATTTCATTGCGCGACAGGCTCTGTTCGCGTTCATCGGCATCCTGGTAATGCTGTTCATATCCCGAATTGATTTCAACTGCTTTCGCACCTGGGCGACGGTCGGTATTGTCATTTCACTGATTTTGCTGCTGGCAGTTTTGGTGCTGCCGGAGTATAAGCCGGGCTTCAAAAGGTGGATCGACCTTGGCCCGATCACGTTCCAGCCGTCGGAAATCGCCAAAATCGGCATCGTTTTGTTCTTTGCCTGGGCGTGCGAAAAGTGGCAGCAGCGGCTCAAGCATGATTGGAAGCTGCAAGTGGCGTTCATCGCGGTTGCGGGTCTGTTTTCTTTGCTGGTGTTTGTCGAAAACCACCTGTCCGGCGCGATCCTCATGGCGCTGCTTTCTGTTATTATGCTGTTCATCGGCGGCCTCAACCGCTGGTGGTTCATTGTGCTGGTCGTTGTGATGGTGCTGGGCGTGGTTGTGCTTCTGGCAAAGCCCGATCTGCTCAAGGATTATATGGGCGAGCGCATCACGGCTTGGCTGGATAAGGATTATGATCCGACCGGCGCGCGCTGGCAGACCAACCAATCACTCAACGCCATCGGCTCCGGCGGCCTGCTGGGGCAGGGATTGGGCGAATCCAAGCAAAAGCATATGTACGTTTCCGAACCGCAAAACGACTTTATCTTTGCCATTGTGTGCGAAGAGCTCGGCTTTGTCGGCGCGGCTGTGATCCTCATCCTCTTTGCTCTTCTGGTCTGGCGCGGGTTTGTCATCGGCATGAGCTGCCGCAGCCGCTTCGGCGCGGCGGTCGCCATGGGCATCGTGTTCCAGGTCGGTCTGCAAACCGTGCTGAACATTTTTGTGGTCACCGATACCATGCCGAACACGGGCATCAGCCTGCCGTTTTTCAGCTACGGCGGCACCTCCTTGCTGATGCTGCTGGCGGAAATGGGCATGGTTCTGTCGATTTCCCGACCATCGGACGTAGCGAAAAAGTAGTAACGGAGGATAGCAATGCTCAACGGTAAAAAAATCATTTTTGCCGCCGGCGGCACCGGCGGTCATATCAACCCGGCTCTGGCTGTGGCAGGCGAGGTCAAACGCCTCTATCCCGATTGCGAGATCCTGTTCATCGGCACGCCCGATAAAATGGAAGCTACGCTCGTGCCGGCTGCCGGATACAACTTTGCCTCCATTCAGATCAGCGGCTTCAACCGCATCTGGAACTGGAACGGCATCAAGCAGAATATCAAAACGGCGAGCCATCTGCTCACGTCGTCCCTGCAGGCGAAAAATATCATCAAGGGCTTCGCGCCCGACGTTGTCGTCGGCTTCGGCGGTTACGTCAGCGGCCCCGTGGTGCGCGCAGCGGCCAAGCTCGGCATCCCGACCGCCATTCACGAGCAGAACGCCTTCCCGGGCGTGACCAATAAAGCGCTGGCCAAAATGGTCGACGCGGTGATGCTCACGGCTGAGCAGGCGGCGCAGCACATGCAGCCGAAGAACGAGGTGATCGTCACCGGGCTGCCCATTCGCGGCGAACTGCTGCGGGCCGACCGCGACGTTTGCCGTGCGGAGCTGGGGTTGGGCGACGAGCCGATGATCCTTTCCATGGGCGGCAGCCTCGGCGCCAAGGCGATCAACGAAGCCATGCTGGAGGTCATTGCCAACCGCTGGCAGAAAAGGAACTGCGTGTTCATGCACGCCACCGGCAAGGGCTACCCGGATTTTTCCGACCGCCTTGCCGAAAAAGGTGTCGATGTGAACGATCGGCACGTGATCATTCGTGACTATGTAGACGACATGGAACGCTGCCTGCCTGCGGCGGATCTGGTGATCTGCCGGGCAGGAGCAAGCTCCCTGAGCGAATTTCAGGCGCTTGGCAAGCCTTCGATCCTCATCCCGTACCCGTTCGCCTCGGAAGATCATCAGTATCACAACGCGAAAGCGTTGGCGGATCGCGGCGCGGCGATCATCATTCGGGAGTCGGAGCTGTCACCGGCGGCGTTGATGCAGCAGCTTGACACCCTGCTGGAAAGCCCGGGTGTTCTGGATAAAATGGGGCGCTGTGCCGCGCAAATGGCGGTGACCGACGCGCCCAGGCGCATCGTGGAGGTGCTTGACCGCATCGCGAAGTAACCGCTTCCCTTTCTTCTGCATAAAATGACCGTAGTCAAACAGGGGAAAGGGTGGAATGTGATGGGATGCTTCACCGTGGAAGGCGGTCATCGGTTATCGGGCGCACTGACGGTGCAGGGGTCAAAAAACGGCGCGCTGCCGCTGCTGGCGGCGAGTGTGCTGGTCAACGGCACGACCT
>CAMJHI010000097.1 GCA_946405475.1 uncultured Clostridia bacterium | reverse complement strand
CAACGAACTGCATCCGCTGCGCCGGGCGGAAAAGCTCTGCGCCATTCTGCGCAGCGAGGCGGAATTGCTGGAGATCGAAGAAGATATCCAGAGCAAGGTGCAGGAGCAGGTCGATCAGAATCAGCGGGAATACTACCTGCGTGAGCAGATGAAGGCTATCTCCCTTGAGCTCGACGGTGAAGAAGCCGACGAGGCGGAGGAGCTGCGCGCCAAGATCCTGGCGCTCGATCTTGACGACGAACGCCGCGACAAGCTGCTGCAGGAATGTTCCCGTTTTGCCAAAACCGGCAAGACCTCGCCGGAGGCGATGGTCATCCGTACCTATCTCGAAACCTGTTTGGCGCTGCCGTGGAATATCGAAACACAAGACAACCTCGATCTGGCGCGTGCCCGCAAGATCCTCGATGAGGATCATTACGGCATGCAGCGCGTCAAGGACCGCATGATCGAAATGCTTGCCGTGCGCAAGCTTTCGCCCGATATCAAGGGGCAGATCATCTGCCTGGTCGGCCCGCCCGGCGTGGGCAAAACATCCATCGCTCGCTCTGTTGCCCGCGCCATGGGGCGCAAATACGCCCGCATTTCGCTGGGCGGCGTGCGCGATGAAGCCGAGATCCGCGGTCACCGCAAAACCTATATCGGCGCCATGCCCGGGCGCATCATTTCGGCCGTGTCGCAGGCGGGCAGCTGCAACCCGCTGATCCTGCTCGACGAGGTCGACAAGCTCGGCATGGATTACAAGGGCGATCCGTCCTCCGCGCTGCTTGAGGTGCTTGACGGCGAGCAGAACGACACGTTCCGCGACCACTACATCGAAATGCCGTTCGATCTCAGCCGCGTGCTGTTCATCACCACAGCGAACAACCGCGACGAGATCCCGCAGCCGCTGCTCGACCGCATGGAAGTGATCGAGCTGAGCAGCTATACACGAGAAGAAAAATTCCACATCGCCAAAGAGCATCTGCTGCGCAAGCAGGCCAGACGCCACGGGCTGAACCTGCGCACCCTGCGCGTCACCGACGGCGCGCTGCGCGCGGTGATCGACGGCTACACGCGCGAAGCCGGCGTGCGGCGGCTCGAGCAGGAGCTGGCCGCCCTGTGCCGCAAGGCGGCGGTGGCCGTGGCGAACGGCGCCAAAAGCTTTTCGGTGAACGAAAAGAATCTGGAAGAATTGCTCGGCGCCCGGAAATTCCGGAACGAAAATAAAAACCGCGTCGACGAAATCGGCGTGGCGCGCGGTCTGGCGTGGACCTCCGTGGGCGGCGAAATGCTCGACGTGGAGGCCTGCGTGCTCGACGGCAGCGGCAAGCTGGAGCTGACGGGCTCGCTGGGCGACGTGATGAAGGAATCTGCCCGCGCGGCGGTCAGCCTTATCCGCTCCCGCGCTTTGGCCTGGGGCATTGCGCCCGATTTTTACAAAACCAAGGATATCCACCTGCACTTCCCCGAAGGCGCTGTGCCCAAGGATGGGCCGAGCGCCGGCGTGACCATCACCACGGCGCTAGTTTCGGCGCTCACCGAGATCCCCGTGCGCGCCGACCTTGCCATGACGGGCGAGATCTCGCTGCACGGCCGGGTGCTGCCCATCGGCGGCCTGCGCGAAAAGACCATGGCGGCGTATATCAACGGCGTTCAGACCGTGCTCATCCCGCAGGAGAACGTGCCGAATTTAGAAGACGTGGAGCCGGTCGTGAAGGAGGCTGTGCGCTTCCTGCCCGTGCGGAATATCGACGAGGTGCTCGACGCGGCGCTGACCGAATCGCCCAAACCCGTGCGCCACAGGCAGCAGCCGCTTGCGCCGCTCGCCGAAAAGGGCGCGGCGGCCGAAACCTACGCGCAGTGAGCAGGGGAAGGGATCGCGTATGAATTACAACAAAGCTGAATTTGAGGCGGCGTTCGGCACGCTGCGGCAGCTGCCGCCGTCCGACAAAATCGAGGTGGCGTTCGCCGGGCGCTCCAACGTCGGCAAATCGTCGCTGCTCAATAAAATTTTCAACCGCAAGTCGCTTGCCCGCGTCAGCTCGGTGCCCGGCAAGACAATCACAGTGAATTTTTATTCAGTGGACGGCAGCCGTCTGGTGGATCTGCCCGGCTACGGCTACGCCAAGGCGTCGCCCGGCGAAAAACGCCGCTGGGCGGAATTGATGGAGGGCTATTTCAAGTCCTCCCGCGACATCCGGCTGGTGGTGCAGCTCATCGACATGCGCCATAAGCCGAGCGCGGACGATATGACCATGCTCGCGTTCCTGCGTGACATGGGCATCCCGTTCGTCATTGCGCTGACCAAGTGCGACAAGCTCAACAAAACGCAGTACGGGCAGCGGCTCGAGGCGCTGCAGACCGAGCTGGCCGATTACGGCGATATCACCAAGATCCCCTGCTCGGCGGTGAACGGAACGGGCGTGGAGGAGCTGAAAAAAGTCATCGACGCTTTTTGCGAATAAAACAGGAGGACGCGGGTCTTGCCGCGACGAAAAAGAAATGTTTGTTTCCGATTGCCTTTCAGTCAATGAACAGGGACATCTGACCATCGGCGGAGCGGATACCGTTGAACTGGCCGCTCAGTTCGGCACGCCGTGCTACGTGATGGATGAAGCTCAGATCCGTCAAAACTGCCGCGCCTTCGTCCGTTCCATTCAGGAACACTATGACGGCAACGGCGTGGCCAACTACGCCTCCAAGGCGTTTTGCTGCAAGGAAATGTGCCGCATCGTCACCGGCGAGGGGCTGGGGCTCGACGTGGTGTCGGGCGGCGAGATCTACACGGCGCTGTCGGCCGGGGTCGACCCCGCAAAGCTGAATTTTCACGGCAACAACAAAACCCCGGACGAGTTGAAATACGCCGTGGAAAGCGGCGTCGGGCGCATCATCGTCGATAATCTGTACGAGCTGGAAACCCTCAGCCGTATCGCGTCCGCCTGCGGCAAAACCGCCGACGTTCTGCTGCGCATCAAGCCCGGCATCGACGCGCACACGCATGATTTCATCCGCACCGGTCAGATCGACAGCAAGTTCGGTCTGGCGATCGAAACGGGGGAGGCGCTGGAGGGCGTCAAGGCAGCGCTCAACACCGAAAGCATTTGTCTGAAGGGCTATCACTGCCACATCGGCTCGCAGATTTTTGACGTCGATCCGTTCGAGCACGCCGCGCAGGTCATGGCCGACTTCATCGCGCAGATGAAGGCCGAGACCGGCTACGAGGCTGAGGAGCTCGGTCTGGGCGGCGGCTTCGGCATCAAATACCGTTCGCACGACGATCCGCCCGCCTACGAAGACTACATGGCGCGGGTCGCGGCGGCGCTGAAAGAGGCGTGTGCCGCGCGGCAGCTCGCCCTGCCGTTCATTTCCATTGAGCCGGGCCGCTCGATCATCGGCAGCGCCGGGCTGACGCTCTACACCGTCGGCGCGGTCAAAACCATTCCGGGCGTGCGCACCTACGTTTCCATCGACGGCGGCATGGGCGACAACCCCCGCTACATCCTCTATCAGGCGGAATATGAAATTGTCAATGCCGCCAGAGCGGGCGAACCCAAAACGCAGACGATCACGCTGGCCGGCCGCTGCTGTGAAAGCGGCGATCTCATTCAGGAAAACGCGCCGATCCAGCCGGTCGAAGCGGGGGATATCGTTGCGGTTTTATCCACCGGCGCGTATAATTATTCGATGGCGTCCAACTATAACCGCATCCCCAGGCCGCCCGTCGTGCTGGTCAATGACGGTCAGGCGCGTGTGATCGTGCGCCGCGAAACCTACGAAGATCTCACAAAAAACGACATTTAACCGCAGTTTGTCAAGTCCCTGTCTTGACAAAATAATTGTCGATTGATATAATTACTTTGAGCGTATCTGTCCGCTACTTGATTTGTTAAGGATGAGTTTCTTGGAAGAAAACGAGATCGTCATAAAAAACAAAGGCTATCGCAAGCTTTGCTCCGCCAGCTTTGTGGCTGCGCTGGCCATTACGCTGGTCTATGTGGTCGTTGGTTTGGCCAACGTGGCCATGCGGCAATGCGACAACGTGCCCCGTTTTATCACCCGTGCGTTTCTGGCAGCGGCCTTTGCCATTTGTGTTTGTCTGTTTGCCCGCCGCAGCTTTATTTATATGGAAGTCGGGGGCGATTTTGCACTGGCCAGGCGTTCGGGCGCGATCATGATCATTCTGCTGCTCGTCAGCGCCATGGTCGAAGCTTATTACGCTTCGGTGTTTTTGGCGGCCAACGGCAGGGGGCGCGCTCTATATATGATCATTATCGCCGGCGTCGGCGCGTTCACGATTCTGCCGCTGCTGCTGCTGGAATATCTCAACTTTGAAATCTACCTGATGCGTCTGGCGGGCATTATTTCGTTCGTCGCTTCGCTGCTCTCCTTCTGCATCGGCATTTTTGTCATCGGCTTTCTGACCATCCGCTACCATCCCACGTCCAGCGCTTACAAGCTGTTTGCCATTTGTTTTGACAGCATCGCGCCCATCTACCTCATACAGGTCTTCCCCTGTATCATGCTCATGGATATCGCGCGGCTGTTCTTCATCAAAGAAATGAAGTTCAATGCCAAATTTGCCAACAGCAGCGACGATGACGAAGCGCCGCAGCCGGGCGAATAAACCAAATATATCTGTATCAACGGGGTGTGAAAGCATCCCGTTTTTTTATTTCCTCGTCAAATGCGACAAAATTTTTTCCCGATTCGCGGCTTTTGCATGAAATCTCCTATTTACATCGCGCGCAAAAAGTGATAATATAACTTTTGGTGCATTGTCAGCACCTGTTCATTGTCCATCATTCATAGGAGGATTTGTAATATGGCAAGAAAAAAGAAGACCATGGACGGCAACAACGCAGCGGCATACGTGTCCTATGCGTTTACCGAAGTGGCCGGCATTTACCCCATCACGCCGTCGAGCCCCATGGCCGACTATGTTGACCAGTGGTCGGCTCAGGGTCAGAAGAACATCTTCGGCACCACCGTCAAGGTGGCCGAGATGCAGTCCGAAGCCGGTGCTTCCGGCACCGTTCACGGCTCTCTGGCGGCCGGTGCTCTCACCACCACCTACACCGCTTCTCAGGGCCTGCTTCTCATGATCCCCAACATGTACAAGATCGCTGGCGAACTGCTTCCCGCCGTTTTCCACGTTTCCGCCCGCTGCGTGGCGTCCCATGCGCTGAACATTTTCGGCGACCATTCCGACGTTTACGCCTGCCGCCAGACCGGCTTTGCCATGCTGGCTGAAACCAACCCGCAGGAGGTCATGGACCTCGGCGCCGTGGCGCATCTGGCCGCCATCAAGGGCAGAGTGCCCTTCCTCAATTTCTTCGACGGCTTCCGCACCTCTCACGAAATCCAGAAGATCGAAACGTGGGATTATGAAGACCTCAAAGAAATGTGCGACATGGACGCTGTCAAGGCGTTCCGTGAGCGCGCGCTCAACCCCGAGCATCCCGTCATGCGCGGTTCCCACGAAAACGACGATATCTTCTTCCAGCATCGTGAAGCCTGCAACGCTTACTACGACGCCGTGCCCGCCATCGTGGAAGAATACATGGGCAAGGTCAACGCCAAGCTCGGCACCGACTATCAGCTCTTCAACTACTACGGCGCGCCCGATGCCGAATACGTCATCGTCGCCATGGGCTCCATCAACGACGTGGCCGAAGAAGTCATCGACTACCTCACCGCCAAGGGCGAAAAGGTCGGCCTGATCAAGGTTCGCCTTTACAGACCCTTCGCCACCAATAAGTTCGTCGCCGCTATCCCCGCGACCTGCAAAAAGCTTGCCGTTCTCGACAGAACCAAGGAACCCGGCTCCATCGGCGAGCCTCTGTTCCTCGACGTTGTCGCCGCCCTCAACGCGGAAGGCAGAACCGGCATTCAGGTGCTCGGCGGCCGCTACGGCCTCGGCTCCAAGGATACGCCGCCCGCCAGCATCTTCGCCGTTTACGACGAAATGGCCAAGGCTGATTCCAAGGTCCACTTCACCATCGGCATCAACGACGACGTGACCCATCTTTCCCTCGAAGAAAAGCCCGCCCCCAACACCGCGGCGGAAGGCACCATCGAGTGCAAATTCTGGGGTCTGGGCGGCGACGGCACCGTCGGCGCCAACAAAGACTCGATCAAGATCATCGGCGACCACACCGATAAGTTTGTTCAGGCTTACTTCCAGTACGACTCGAAGAAGACCGGCGGCATCACCGTGTCCCACCTTCGTTTCGGCGATAAGCCCATCAAGAGCCCCTACTACGTCAACAAGGCCGACTTCGTTGCCTGCCACAACCCGTCCTACATCGAAAAGGGTTACAAGATGGTCAACGACGTCAAGCCCGGCGGCGTGTTCCTGATCAACTGCCAGTGGGATGCCGCTGAGCTGGCTGAAAAGATGAACGCCGAAACCAAGCAGTACATCGCCAAGAACAACATCCAGCTCTACACGGTCAACGCCATCGACCTCGCCGCTCAGATCGGCCTTGGCAAGCGCACCAACACCGTGCTTCAGTCCGCGTTCTTCTCCCTGTCCAAGGTCCTTCCCGAAGAGGAAGCCATCGGCTACATGAAGGAAAAAGCGCAGAAGTTCATGAAGAAGGGCAAAGAGATCGTTGAAATGAACGAAAAGGCGATCGACGCCGGCGCCACCGCTTACGTCAAGATCGACGTGCCCGCCGATTGGGCGAACGCCGTGGATACCGCAAGCGTTGAAAAGACCGAAGGTCCCGCCAAGCTTGTCAAGATGGTTGACGGCATCATGAAGCCCGTCGGTCACATGGACGGCTACAGCCTGAAGGTCTCCGATTTCATGGATCACGTTGACGGCACCTTTGAACAGGGCGCTTCCGCTTACGAAAAGCGCGGCGTCGCCGTCATGGTTCCCGCTTGGGATGCCGCGACCTGCGCGCAGTGCAACCAGTGCTCCTACGTCTGCCCGCACGCCACCATCCGTCCCTTCGCGCTCACGGCCGAAGAAGCGGCCGCCGCTCCCGCGCAGGCTCAGCTTGTTGACAAGAAAGCCGGCAAGGGCAAGGGCGTTTACAAGTATATCATGTCCGTTTCCCCGTTCGACTGCATGGGCTGCGGCGTTTGCGTGGGCGTGTGCCCGACCAATTCGCTCAAGATGGTCTCCCGCGAGAGCCAGGACGATCAGCAGCCGGTGTTCGATTACATGGTCGCCAAGGTCACCGAAAAGGCCGACCTGACCGACAACACCGTCATCGGCAGCCAGTTCAGAAAGCCGCTGCTTGAGTTCTCCGGCTCCTGCGCAGGCTGTGCCGAAACCTCTTACGCCCGCCTGATCACCCAGCTCTTCGGCGACAGAATGTATATTTCCAACGCCACCGGCTGTTCCTCCATCTGGGGCGGCCCGGCTGCAACCTCTCCTTACACCACCAACGCCAAGGGTCAGGGCCCCGCATGGGCGAACTCCCTGTTTGAAGACAACGCCGAGCACGGCTTCGGCATGCTCCTCGGCCAGAACGCGATCCGCAACAACTTGATCGCCAAGGTCAAAGAGATCGCCGCTTCCGACAAGGCGAGCGACGAAGTCAAGGCCGCTGCGGAAGAATATCTGGCCACGGTCGACGACGGCGCGAAGAACGCGGCCGCTTCCGAAGCGCTCGTTTCGGTGCTGACCGGCGAATGCGAGACCTGCCAGTATATCCTTGACCACAAAGAATACCTGTCCAAGAAGTCCATCTGGATCTTCGGCGGCGACGGCTGGGCCTACGACATCGGCTTCGGCGGCGTGGACCACGTCCTTGCTTCCGGCGAAGACGTCAACATCATGGTCTTCGACACCGAGGTTTACTCCAACACCGGCGGTCAGGCCTCCAAGGCTTCCAACATCGG
>CAMJHI010000096.1 GCA_946405475.1 uncultured Clostridia bacterium | reverse complement strand
GCTGCAGGCGCTGCGGCTTCTGGTGGGGAACGCGCAAGCCTATCTGAACGCAAACGAAGGCCGCCCGGAAATGCTTGAAGCGGCGAACCTTGCCGGAAAAGCGATCAACATTTCTCAAACAACGGCAGGGCACGCCATGGCATACAAGCTGACCTCTCTTTATGGCATTGCCCACGGGCACGCCGCTTCCCTTTGCGTTGCGGAGCTCTTGCCGTTTATGGTTGAGCATGTGGAATTGTGCACCGATCCGCGCGGGCCGGAACATCTGCAGCGCGTTTTTGAACAGATCGCCGGAGTATTCGGCGCTCCGGATCCGGCAAAAATGTGCGAGGCCGTCAGACAATTCATTCTGCGGGCGGGTCTGGAACGTCCGGCTGTCAGAGACGACAAAGAGATCGAACTGCTGAGCGGCTCCGTGAACGCGGTTCGCCTCAAAAACAACCCGATCCCGCTCGACCGACCGACCATAAAGAAACTGTATGAACAAATGTTAGGGGCAGGTAAATGAGATGAGAATAGATCGTTTTATGGAAACGCTGGGCCTTGATTTTTTCACCGGCGTTCCGGATTCGCAGCTGAAAGCGCTTTGTGACTGCCTGATGGAGACGTACGGGATTGATCCGCAGCATCATATCATCGCAGCCAACGAAGGAAACTGTGCGGCGATAGCGGCAGGCTACCATCTGGCGACGGGCCGGACACCGGTCGTTTATATGCAGAACAGCGGAGAGGGCAACGTGATCAATCCGGTTGCTTCTCTTCTGAACGACCATGTTTACGCCATTCCCGCGCTTTTCATCATCGGCTGGCGCGGGGAACCCGGCATACATGATGAACCGCAGCACATTTATCAGGGAAAGGTCACGCTTTCGCTGCTGGACGAACTGGATATTTCTTATTTTGTTCTGGACGATCAGACGACGACCGGGCAGCTCTGCGAGGTCATGGATGGCTTCCGGCGCGTTTTTCGGGCCGGAAAGCAGGCTGCGATCGTTGTGCGCAAAGGTGGGCTGACGTTTGATAAAAAAGTGAAGTATGCCAACGACAACGCCATGAAGCGGGAGGAGATCATTCGCCACATTGTCGCGGTCTCTCAGCATGATCCCATCGTGTCCACGACCGGCAAGGCCAGCCGGGAGCTTTTTGAGATCAGGGAACAACTGGATCAGGGTCACGAAAACGATTTCCTGACCGTCGGATCCATGGGGCACGCGTCTTCCATTGCGCTGGGCGTCGCGATCCAGAAGCCGACCACCAAGGTCTGGTGCATCGACGGTGACGGCGCCGCCCTGATGCATATGGGAAGTCTTGCGCTGATCGGAACAAACGCTCCGGGCAATCTGGTTCATATCGTCATCAACAACGCCGCGCACGAAACGGTGGGCGGTATGCCGACGGTTGCCGGTCAGATCGATCTGGCTGCCGTTTGCAAAGCGTGCGGATATCCGAACACCGTGAAAGTCCGGACGTTTGAAGAACTGGATTCCGCACTGCGGGAAGCAAAAGAATCAAAGTCACTTTGTTTTATCGAAGCCGCCTGTTCGATCGGGGCGCGCGCCGATCTCGGCAGACCGACCACCTCCGCGATCGAGAACAAAGAGCATTTTATGCAGCGGCTTTCCCGGGAAAAAACGGGAGAATAAGATCGTTCCTAAATGATTTATTTGAATAAACAGGGGAGGCTTTTGCCATGCCGAAACGCACGGATTACATCAGCTGGGACGAATATTTCATGGGCATCGCCCTGCTTTCCGCCCAGCGCAGCAAGGACCCGAACACGCAGGTCGGCGCCTGCATCGTGAACAACGACAACAAAATTCTGTCCGTGGGCTATAACGGGTTTCCGTTGGGCTGCAGCGACGAGGATTTTCCGTGGGATCGCACGGGCGAATTGTACGACACCAAATACGCCTACGTCTGCCATGCCGAACTCAACGCCATCCTCAACCACGCGGGCGGCTCGCTCAAGGGCAGCAAGATCTACGTGGCGCTGTTCCCCTGCAACGAATGCGCCAAGGCGATCATTCAGGCGGGTATTGCCGAGGTGGTCTATCTGTCTGACAAATACGCCGACACGCCCGGCACCCGCGCCTCCAAGCGCATGCTCACCGCCGCCGGCGTGAAGCTGCGCAAGGTCACGCTCGCGCACAGCAGCCTGACCATCCATTTTGACGAAGAACTTGTCTGAGTCTGCAAAAGAACGAGCATCAGCGCTTTTGTAAAGAGGAGAGATCCCTATGCTGAAAATCAACAGCTTTTCCAAAACCTACGCCGGCGGCGTCAAAGCCGTTGACGATCTGACGCTCCACGTGGAGCCCGGCGACATTTACGCCTTCATCGGCCACAACGGCGCCGGCAAAACCACCACGCTCAAGGCCTGCGCCGGCATCCTCGATTTCAACGAGGGCGAGATCCTCATCGACGGCGTTTCCGTGCGGGAGGATCCCGTGGCGTGCAAAAAGAAGATCGCCTACATCCCCGACAACCCCGATATTTACGAGCACCTGACGGGCGTGCAGTATCTGAATTTCATTTCCGATATTTTCCGCATTCCCCCCGTGCAGCGCAACGAGCGCATCACCAAATACGCCGAGCTGTTCGAGATCAAGGGCAATCTGGGCGACGTGATCTCGTCCTATTCCCACGGCATGAAGCAGAAGCTGGCCATCATTTCCGCGCTTATCCACGACCCGAAGCTGTGGCTGCTCGACGAGCCGTTCGTGGGGCTCGATCCCAAGGCGACCCACCTGCTCAAGGGCATCATGGCGGAACGCTGCGCCGAGGGCTGCGCTGTATTTTTTTCCACTCATGTGCTGGAGGTGGCCGAAAAGCTGTGCAACAAGGTCGCCATCATCAAGCACGGCAAGCTCATGGCCAGCGGCACCATGGAAGACGTGAAGGGGAGCGCGAGCCTGGAAGAAATGTTCATGGAGGTTACGGAAAACGACCATGAAGCTTAACGAGATTTTTCTGCTGTTCCGCGTGCAGCTCCTGGGCTTTTTCGGTGCGAACCAAACCAAAAAAGTCAAAGCCTCCGGCGGCAAAAGAAAGCCGCGCGGGTTTGTCTACATGGCGGTGATCTCCGCGCTCGCCATGCTGTATTTTTCCACGCAGTACAGCATCATGATCGCCATGTCCGCCGTGGGCGAGGGCGCGGCGTCCCCCAAAACGCTGCCGCTGTTCATGGGCTTCACATGCAGCATGGTGGTGCTGATTTCCACGCTGTTAAAGGCTTCATCGACCCTGTTCGGCGAGGGCGACACCGACATGCTCCTGTCGCTGCCGGTCAAAAGCTCGAGCATCATCGCCAGCCGTATCCTGGTGCTTTACGCCATGGATTTCTTTTACACCGCGGCGCTGCTGATCCCCATGGGCGTGGTCTACACCGTCAATTTCCACCCGCCCGTGTCCGGTATTCTTCTGTTTGTCGTTCTCTTTTTTATCGTGCCGCTGTTGCCCTGCGTGCTCGGCAGCCTGATCGGCACGCTCATCGAGATCCTCACCGCCAGATTCGGCCGCAGCAGCCTGCTGCGGAATTTGCTTTCGGTGCTGTTTTTTGTGGCCATCATGGCGTCGTCCTTTTCGATTTCCAGCGGCTCGCCGGAACGGATGGCTCAAATGTTTGAAAAAGTATGCGGCATCGCTGTAAAAATATACCCGCCGCTGCAATGGGTGGCCGACGCCTTCTGCGACGGCAGCGTCGTCAAATTCCTGCTGTTCGTCGGCGTTTCGCTGGCCGTTTTCGCGCTGTTCTGCACGGTGGTCGGCAGCCGGTTCAAGCAGCTGGTCGGCTTTGTGGGCGCGAAAAAATCCGGGCGCAGCTATAAGCTTTCGGCCGACAAAAACGGCAGCCCGTTCAAGGCACTTTACCGCAAGGAGCTCAAGCGCTTTTTTACCTCAAACATTTATTTCATGAACTTCGGCATCGGTATGATCATGGCGGCGCTGTCCTCGATCGCCGCCGTCGTTTTCCGCGCCCGCATCCTTGAGGCGTTTGACGAGCGCACTCTGCTGCTTGCGCGCGGCGTACCGTTCCTGCTGAGCTTTTTCATCTGCATGAGCGCCACCACCGCCTGCTCCGTTTCGCTGGAGGGGCGCAACTTTGCGCTGCTGCGCTCGCTGCCGATCGACGCAAAGGATCTGCTGCGCGCCAAGCTCGCGGTCAACCTCACCGTGACGTCGCCGCTTTCGCTGCTTTGCGCCGTCGCGCTGGCCGCCGCGTTCCGCATGAGGGCGTTGGAGGTTTGCGCCGCCGTCGTGCTGCCGCAGCTTTACGCCGTGCTTTCCGCCCTGCTGGGGCTGATGGCGAACCTGCGCTACCCGATGATGGACTGGAAATCGGAGGTCACCCCCGTCAAGCAAAGCGCTCCGACCTTCATCACAACGATCGGGCTGATGCCGCTGAGCATCGTGCCGGCGATCCTGGTCATGGCGCTTTCGGCGGTCTATCCGTTCGTGGTCGCGGCGCTGGCGGCCGTGCTGGCGCTGTCCTGCGCGCTGTGCTGGCGCAGTTTGATGAAGAACGCGGAAAAGAAAATCCGCGCGATCAACGTATAATTTCTTTTCAAAGAGGAAAAATTAACCGTTGACAAGCCGGAAGGCCTGTGCTATAATACCCGATGTATTAGAAAAAATTTGTCCAATTCTCGTTTGAGATGTGAAAGGAACGGTGTTTTTCCATGAAAAAAGTATTAGCGGCTCTGCTTGTGGTCGTCTTCATGTTCACCACGGCGACGGTCGTCTCCGCATTGATCAGCCCGGTATCGCCCATTATTGAGGACAATACCACCACGTCCCCGACGCGCCCGCCCAGACCCACCACTACGGCGCCGATTGTCACGCCCACCACCAAGCCCGGCGGCAGCACTGCCCCCAGCACCAGCCCCGCGCCGAGCACGGATCAGAACGGCACTGACAAGAACGGCACCGACATCAATGGCACTGACATCAACGGCACCGATAAAAACGGTACCGACAAATACGGCAACAGACCCACCGCAAAGCCCGACCGTAACCCCTCCGCCCCCGGCACCGGCTTCGGCGGCGGCACGGTGAGCACCGCTGTGGCAGCTGTCGTTGCTGTCGCTTCCCTGTGCGGCGCCGGCGTCCTGCTCAGCAAAAAGAAAGAGGACTGATCCTTTTTCCCCACCTTCAATAGTAAAAAAGCCCCGTTTCTTTACGGATTCGGGGCTTAAGTTTTAGAGTGACCCGCCCCATCAGCGTTTCCGAAAAGGAAGGAACAGCATGAACCGTAACAACGACAACACGATCCCTGCCGACGAACCGGCCGAAACCGGCGCCGCGGTCAGGGTGAAAAAGAAAAGAAAAAAGGGCAAGGTCGCCGTGATCCTGCTGCTTGTGCTGCTGCTCGTGTGCTGCGGCAGCATCGGCTACATCGGCTTTACGGTCGTCACGAACCGATCCGCCGAGGAGGCCTACGGCGAGGTGAACGAGCTGGCGACCCGGTCGGCCGCCGAACCGGCGACGGGCGCGGCTCAACAGCAGGGCAACGGCTACAGCCCCATCAACCTGCAAAAGCTGCGCGCCATCAACCCCGACGTTTACGCGTGGCTGCGCATCCCCGGCACTTACGTCGATTACCCGATCGCGCAGAGCGCCGTGGACGACAACTACTATCTGCACCGCAACATCTACCGCCGCTATCTCTTTGCCGGCATGATCTACACGCAGTCGTGCAATTATAAAGATTTCCTTGATCCCATCACGGTGGTTTACGGCCACAACATGCGCAGCACCACCATGTTTTCGTCGCTGCATTATTTTGAAAAGCCCGACTTTTTCAATAAGAATGAGTATTTTTATATCTACACCATTGACCGGGTGCTGACCTACCGCATCGTTTCCGCTTATAAATACGATAACCGCCACATCATGAACTCGTTCGATTTTTCAAATCCCGCGGTGCTGGCGGAATATCAGCAGGGCATTCTCAACCCCGCGTCGACCCTGCGCAACGTGCGCGACGGCATCACGCTCGACAAGGACAGCAAGATCGTGATCCTGAGCACCTGCATGGCCAACGACAAAAAGTCCCGATATTTAGTGAACGGAGTGTTGATCAGCGATGTCCCGATCCAGGAACAGCCGTAAGAATCCTTATGATTCCGACGTGGAATACGAGGTCGAGCTTGACCGCATCAAGCCGTACAGTGAAACGGATTCCATTGATAACTATGTGCCGCCCTCAAAGCAGGAACTGGAGAAAATGATCATGAAAAACAAAAAGAATCAGCGCAAACAGGGTAAGGCCAAGCGGGTGGTGCTCATCATTCTGCTGGTGCTTCTGCTGCTCATCGCCGCGCTGGCGGCCACGTTTCTGATCCTGCAGAACAAGGGTAAAAAAGACCTGATGAATTTCGACGACATGAACGTGAGCACCATCGACGGCTCCGTGGCCGAGAGCGACGGCAAAACCATCACCTACAAAGGCCGCACATACCGCCTGAATGAAAACATCACGTCCATCGCTTGTCTGGGCGTCGATAAAGAAGAGCTCATGGTCGGGGCTCGGCCCGGCACGGCGGGTCAGTCCGACACCAACATCGTGCTGGTCATCGACACCGCCAAGGGTACCGTCACCGCCATCAACATTCCCCGTGACACCATGTGTGACGTCAACGTGTTCACCGTCAAGGGCAACTTTGTCAACACCACGCATGAGCAGCTCTGTATGGCTTACGCCTACGGCGACGGCAAAAAAACGAGCTGTGAAAACGCCGTGGCTTCGATTGAACGCGTGCTGTTCGGCATGCCGATCAATTCCTACATTTCGCTGGATATGGACGGCGTCGGCGTCATCAACGATTCGGTCGGCGGCGTGACCGTGATCCCCAACGAAACCATTTCCGGCTTTGAAAAGGGCAGGGCCGTTACCCTGCACGGCAGCGAGGCGATGAATTTTGTGCGTACCAGAAGCACCGACGTCAACGCGAGTTTGCGCCGTTCCGAGCGCCACGTGACCTACGCCAAGGCCTTTGCGCAGACCGCGCTATCCGCAGTAAAAAAGGATTTCGGCACCATCACCCGCCTTTACAACACGACCATGCGGTACTGCTCCACCAACGTGGATCTGAGCAAGGTCACTTATCTGGCCACCACGCTGCTGTCCAAGGGCTTCGGCGGGCTCAACGCCGTGACCGTGCCCGGCACCATGGCCGCCGGCGAAAAATATGCCGAATACACCGTGGACACCGAGGCGGCGTTTGAAATGATTTTGAGCATTTTCTACACCGAAGTGATCTGACCGGTTTGTCATCCAAGCAGCAGCCCGATTGCACAGGCAGTCGGGCTGCTTTTTTGTTTTTTCAGGGCAAAGAAGAATCTGACCGGAACGGTTCGGCGACAGACTGCGTGACCAAAGAAAGAATGCACAGGCCAGTTGGCAGAAAAAGAATTAATTGGATCAGATAAAATATATTACAAAGAACCCTTGACGAATTGCTCTGCACGTGATAGTATGATATGGATAGTAATATATGATAATATGGTGTTTTGTTTCAATTCGACAAAAATCACAAAAATGTCAAAATAACGCAGCGCTTTTCGGCTTTTTAACTTCAAACAAGAATCAAATGAGACGGAGAACGTTCGTAATAAAAATTTTATTTTTTCTTTGGAAATTTCCGATTCTACATCATGCGGTTGCCCGCCCGGGGCGGCGGCTATGTTGTGGTTTCGGTGGTTTTAACCGATTGGCCGGCGGCTGATCGGGCGGCGGCGTGAGCCGCTGCGCAGATCTTTTGCAGGGGCGGGCTGTGTTCGCCTCAAGGGGCAAGACGCTCACCGAGCGGGCAGAGCCCACCCCTGCAGCAAACGGGAACGGCCGCAAGGCGATTTCCGAA
>CAMJHI010000095.1 GCA_946405475.1 uncultured Clostridia bacterium | reverse complement strand
CGGCATAAAGGAACGGCAGCACGCCACAGCAAAGCTCATAGATATGGTTCATCGGCAGCACGCACATGGCGCGTTCCACCTGCGGCATGCGCGCCAGCAGCCCTTCCACGTTGGCGGTCAGGTTGCGGTGGCTGAGCACAACGCCCTTATTCGCGCCGGTCGTACCTGAAGTGAAGATGATGACCGCCGGGTCATCGCTGTCAGCGACCGCGTCACGGAAGGACGTGTCGCCCGCGGTCAGAAGCTTCCTGCCGCTTTCGATCATGGACGCAAGGCTGTCGGGCTCGCCCGCCCGGCGAGTCAGCGAAAATGCCGTCATGCCGTGGGAACGGAAGAGGTCGCTTTTGTATTTTTCGCCGCAGAACAAAACGGAAGCGTCGGCGCGCCGCAGCAGCGCATCGTGATCGGCGGCGGTGAGCTCTTTATCCAGCGGGACCGCAACCGAACCGATGCAGACCACGGCCAGCAAAGCCACGATGAAATCGTAGGAATTCTGGCCGATAATGCCGATATGCGCCCCCTGCAGACCGTGAGAAAGCAGCGCCGTACCCAAAGCGGTCACGTCGCCGCAAAGCTCATCAACACGGTGAACGATATACTCGCTCCCGCTGCGCTCCACCACACAGTCACGACCGGTGTAAGCGGCCGCAACGCGGTCAAACAGATCGCGGATGCTGTGCAGCGAACCGCCGCCGTAAGCGACAGCGCGCGCGGCGTTCAATTGATCGATATCGCGGTTGATGTCGGAAATCAAAGACAACGTCTCCTTCATAATGCAAGTTCAAACAGCTCGTCGACCGTCGCCTCCGGGTGAGCCAGCGCGTAGCGCAGCACACGGAAGCAGCCGTCATGAAGTGCTTCGATATCCTTGCGCGAAATCAGGTTCGTGCGGTACATGTACATACATTCGAGGCGCTTGCCGTCAAGGCTGCGGAACGTAAAGGTGTAAAGCGGCATAATGTAGCGGCCGGGATTGTAAAAGCGGAATTCCGGCTGATCGCCGGCAAATTCTTTGGCCAGCGCGTCCAGCGGCAGCCAGGTATACATCATCAGCGCCGGGCCCTGCGCCTGAGAGAAATGGTAGATCTTCCGTTCCATTTCCAGCGCGTCGATATACGGGAAATTCATGTGACGAAAATGCGACGAGCGCTGCGCCGAAACGCGCCTAACTGTTTCTTCAAACGTGAGCGAGGTGGGCAGCTTGGTGCGCATTTGCAGCACCTGCGCCAGACAGCCGCCCATGCTTTTTTCTTTGGCGGTGACCCGGCGGCTGCACAGCACCATCATCATGGTGTCGTCGCTGCGGTAATTGAGCGCCGCCGCGTAGATCTTGTAGCCGGTCTGCATCAGAATTTCAGGCGCGACGCGGTTCTTTTCGCAATAATCCAGCATCTCTTTCGTGACGTCTTCATCAGCATAAAGATGCGCGTTCTCCGCCTTGTCGTGGAACGGATCGAACGCCACGGGAACGGTCAGGTCCGGCTTGCGTTTACGCTGCTTTTCCAGCATGGCCGGGCCGTGCACGCCCGCATAGAACGGCGGGCAGCCCATGCCGCGGTGGAATTGCTCGAAATAGTCATAATCCTTTTGATACTGTTCACTTTTGAGGTAGTCGTATTCCTTGGGCAGATGCTCCTCAAACTTTGCGAGCGGAGCCGGCATTTCGCCGCCCGAAACAAGCGCATCGTAAACGGCAAACAGATCATGATAGAATACGGAAACGGCAAACGCATCCATCACCAGATGGCAGGCGTTGATGTAAACACCGCACCGGTTTTCAGAATCGGCAAAAAAGAACACGCGCCACGTTTCTTTCAGCGGCCGGATCGCCTTGGCAGCGTCCGCCGAAAAGAACGATTCCTGTTCTTCTTTGGAAGCAAAATGAAGCACCTGCACCTTTTCCACCTGATAGGAAGGCAGAAAAAACTGCATCATTTTGCCGCCCTTTTTCGTAAAGCGAAGGCGCAGACAGTCGTTGCGCTCGATTTCGATATTCAGCGCTTTTTCCAGCAGGTCAAAATCAAGCTGCCTTGTTGTGGCAAAGGAACCCGGCACGTTGGTGACCTGTTTATGCAGGCTGTATTTGAGCATGTAGCACATGGTTTCCTGCGACGGGATCAAGGGGTAAAGCGTCTGCTGAAGCATGTTTTTCTCTCCTTTTCCCACATTGATGCACAAAGTTGCGTTTATTATAACACAAAGCGCGTAAAATGTCACGAACTTTTCTGCACGAATACCCGTAAACGGATAAAAATGTGTCATTTTTCAACCTTGCAGTACCAAACGCGAAGAAAATGAACCATTAAAGACACGAAACCGGCAGCCGTCAGCAGCAACGGTTACCGGTTTATAGTGTTCATCGCAATACACTCATCCCTGCGATATCTTTTCGGCAAAATCCGCCATGGCGTCGGAAATCGCGATCTGCTGCGGGCAGACGGCTTCACAGCTCCGGCAGTGCAGGCAGGCGCTCGGCCATTGATCCTTTTCCAGCTTGCTCAGCGCCATCGGCGCAAGGAACCCGCCGCCGGAGAAATTGTGCTCATTGTAAAGCTTGATCAGGTAGGGAATGTTAAGCTGCTGCGGGCAGTATTCCGTGCAGTAGCGGCAGCCCGTGCACGGCAGCGTTTTTTTAGAGAGCATCTGTTCAGCGATATTGAGCAGCGTTTTCATTTCGTTTTGATCGAGCGGCTCGTCGGTTTCAAAAATGCTGATGTTCTCCTTGAGCTGCTCCATGTCCGACATGCCGGAGAGGATCACCTTCACTTCGGGGATCGACTGCAGAAAGCGGAACGCCCAGCCCACCGCGGTCTCATTCGGGCGCAGCGCCTGAAGTTGTGTCAGATAGTCCGGCGCCATGTCGGCCAGCTTGCCGCCGCGCAGCGGCTCCATGACCCAGACGGGAATGCCGTATTCTTTGAGCATGTCGACCTTTTCGATATCGTTCTGGAACGTCCAATCCAGATAATTGAGCTGAAGCTGGCAGAATTCAAGGTCGCTGCCGTAGGCTTCCAGAAAACGCCTGAGCACGTCCGGCTGACCGTGGCAGGAAAAGCCGAGGTGACGGATGCGCCCGCTGCGCTTTTGCTCCATCAGATACTCATAGACGCCGTACTGCGGGTCAAGGTACTGGTCGATGTTTTTTTCACACACGTTGTGGAACAGATAAAAATCGAAATAATCGACCCGGCATTTGCGAAGCTGTTCTTCAAAAATGCCGCTGACGTTGTCGAAATTCGCCAGATCATAGCCCGGGAATTTGGTGGCCAGATAAAAGCTTTCGCGCGGGTAATCCGACAGCACCTCGCCCATCACGGTTTCCGACCGGCCGTCGTGATATCCCCAGGCGGTGTCGTAATAATTCACGCCGTGCTCCATGGCGTAAGCGACCATCTGCCGGACCTGAGATATGTCGATGTCCTCATATTTTTCGCCGTGCGGCAAACGCATGCAGCCCAGACTCAGGTTGGAAAGCAGCAGCCCCTGAAACTCTCTGTAAATCATAAACCAGCCTCCTTTTCGTGGTTTTCAGTATATCATAAAATGAAAGAAAATACAAATGCTTTGTCATTTTACGCGAAATATCATAAACAAGTTGATATTCCCGTCAGGATTTAGTAAAATGACAGCGAGGTGATCAACATGAAATTTCCTAAAAAATTCTACAAAGCAACCGAAGCATACAACACCTATGAAAAGCACGTCAACGCGCCGTATCTGCGGGCGGATCTTGATCTGCAGGCAGGGCTTCGCTATGCCGTGACCGTGACCGGGCTCGGGTTTTACCGGCTGTTCGTCAACGGCACGGAAATCACCAAGGGGCTGCTCGCGCCCTATATTTCCAGCCCCGACGACCTCGTTTATTTCGATCGGTACGATATCACCGATCACGTCAGAACAGACGGCAGCAACACGATCGCGCTGCTGCTGGGCAACGGCATGCAGAACGCGCCCGGCGGCCGGGTGTGGGATTTTGACGTCGCTCACTTTCGCGGCGCGCCCCGCTTTGCCATGGAGCTGACAAGCGTGGATGAAACGGGCACGGAAACGAATGAGGATATCGGCGAGCGGTTCAGAACGGCGCCCTCTCCCATTTTGTTCGACGATCTGCGCAGCGGCTGTTTTTATGACGCGAATCTGGAGCAGCCCGGCTGGAACGAGCCCGGCTTTGACGACAGCGCCTGGCGCCCCGTGCTGCCGGCGGAAGCGCCGCGCGGCGAACGCCGCCTGTGCGATACCGACCCGATCACGGTGCAAAAAACGATCAAAGCCGTCGCGATCAAAGAAGCCACGATGGATGACCGCCTGTTCAACCGCTCCAATATGCGGCTGGATACGCAGTTCAAATTCAGCGCGCTGGGAAAAAAGGGCGTGATGTTCGATTTCGGCGTGAACACCGCCGGCGTCTGCCGCCTGACGCTCGACGGCAAAAAGGGGCAGAAGATCTTCATTCAATTCTGTGAAATGCTCACGACCGACGGCAGACCGAGCTACCAAAACACCGGTTCGTTTTATCCCGACGGTTACGGTCAGACCGCTTATTACGTCTGCAAGGGCGAAAAAGGCGAGACCTTTGTTCCCTCGTTCTGCTATTTCGGCTACCGCTGCGCCGTGGTTTACGGGCTGGAGCCCGATCAGATCAACGATGACACGCTGGTCATGCTCGTGGCCAATTCCGATTTGAAGGAACGCGGCGGTTTCACTTGCTCCGACCCCGTGATGAACCGGCTGGGCGACATGGCGCGCGTGAGCGATCTGGCCAATTTCTGGTATTTCCCGACCGATTGCCCGCACCGTGAGAAAAACGGCTGGACGGGCGACGCCGCATGTTCCGCCGAGCATATGCTCCTCACGCTCACGCCCGAACGCAGCTACCGCGAGTGGCTGCGCAGCATCTGCAAGGCGCAGAACGGCAAGGGGCAGCTGCCCGGCATCGTGCCGACCGGCGGCTGGGGCTTTGAGTGGGGCAACGGCCCCGCGTGGGACAACGTACTGTCCGAACTTTGCTGGCAGATCAACCGCCTGCGCGGCGATCTGACCCCGGCCTCGGAATGTGCCGATTCCCTGCTGCGCTACGTTGCCTATATCGCCGCGAACCGTGAGGCGGACGGGCTGATCCATTTCGGTCTGGGCGACTGGCTGCAGCCCGGCAAGGGCGCGGGCGATCCCATCGCGCCGGTGCGGCTGACAAGCTCCGTTATCGCCATGTATATCGCCAACAAGAGCGCCGATCTGTTCGACGCGCTCGGCCGCGATCTCTCCCGCGATTTCGCGCGGCGTCTCGCGCAGGAGCTGCGGCAGGCTGTGCGCGACAACCTCATTGATTTCGGCGCTATGACCGCCCTGCCGCGGTGCCAGACGGCGCAGGCCATCTGCCTGTATTACGGCGTGTTCGACGAAAGCGAGCGCGCCAGAGCCGGTGAGGTGCTGCTCGATATCATCCATGAAAACGACGATCATTTCGACTGCGGCATGATCGGCATGCGCGTGCTCTTCCACGTGCTGAGCATGCTCGGTCAGGGCGAGCTGGCCTATAAAATGATCACGCGAACGGATTACCCCTCCTACGGCATGTTCGTGCGGCGCGGGCTGACCTCGCTGCCGGAGGACTTTATGAAGGATAAGGACCTCGACTGCTGCAACTCCCTCAATCACCATTTCTTCGGCGACATCGTGAGCTGGTTTTTGCAAAGAGTGGTCGGCATTCGCGTCAATCCGCGCGGCACGTCGCCCGATCAGATCGACGTCACGCCCGATTTCCTTGACGCGCTCGATCACGCCGAAGGCTTTTACACGGCGCCCGCCGGGAAGGTCAGCGTGAAATGGGCAAAAGCCGACAAATCCGCAACGCTTGAAATCGAAGCGCCGGACGGCGTCACGGGCAACATCCGCCTGCCTGCCGGCTGGGCCTTTGCCGATGAAAAGCACACCGGCAGCAGCCTGCACGGCTCGAATTTCATCGAACTGAAGCCGGGCGTCTATTGCTGCCAAAAGCGCGGGTAACGAAAATATGAACGAAATCAACAGACCCGTCGGTTTGTTTCTCGGGTCAAAGGCCGCGATCGCCCGCGCTTATTCGCCAAACGTGCGCGGTGAGCTTTTCGCGCGGCTGACGATGCTGGAACGCGAGCGTTTTTCCGAAACCGATGAAGCCCTGCGAAACGTGGAGTTCCTCTTTTCCACATGGGGCATGCCGGCTTTCGGCGATGAAGAGATCCGCCGCAGCTTCCCGGCGCTGACGGCCGTGTTTTATGCCGCGGGCAGCGTGCAGGCGTTTGCGAAGCCGTTTCTGCAAAACGGCGTGAAGGTATTTTCGGCGTGGGGCGCAAATGCCGTGCCGGTGGCCGAAACCGCAGTGGCGGAGATCATTCTGGCGAACAAGGGCTTTTTTCAGACCGTGCATCACGGGCAGAACGGTGAATGGCCGGAGCATGACTGCGGCCGGCCGTTCCCCGGCAATTACAACACGAAGGTCGGGCTTCTGGGCGCGGGCATGATCGGCACGCTCGTCATCCGGATTCTGAAAAAATACCGGCTCGACGTGCTTGTGTTCGACCCGTTTTTGACGGAAGAACGCGCCAAAGAATTAGAAGTGACAAAGGTCGACCGGCCGGAAGAGTTGTTTGAACAATGCGCGGTGATTTCCAATCATTTGGCGGATAAGCCGCAGACCGCCGGGCTCATCGACCGCAGGTGCTTTGAAAAAATGGGCGCAAACGCCGTGTTCCTCAACACGGGGCGTGGCCGGACGGTGAACGAAAGCGACCTCATCGCCGCCCTCACCGAACAGCCGACGCGCGCCGCCGTGCTGGACGTGACCGAACCGGAGCCGCCCCAAGCGGGCAACGCTTTATATACGCTGCCCAACGTGTTTTTAACGCCGCATCTGGCCGGTTCTTTAGGCAACGAGGTGCAGCGCATGGGCGAAGCCATGCTTGATGAATTCCTGCTGTATGCGCAGGGCAAGCCGACCCGTTACGAAGTGACACAGGCCATGCTGGACACCATGGCGTAAGGAGTAATATATGCTGATCAGCGGTCTTGTTTCGGTTTCTTTCCGCGCGCTTTCGTGCGAAGAGATCATCACGCTCACCGTGCAGAACGGGCTGAAAGCGATCGAATGGGGCGCGGACGTTCATGTGCCGCCCGGCTTCACGGCGCGGGCGCGGGAGGTCGGCAAAATGACCGCCGCAGCCGGGCTGACGGTCGCCGCCTACGGCAGCTATTACAGGCTCGGTCAGCTTCCGACACGGGAACAACAGGCGGCAGAATTGCAAAAGCTGGTCGAAAACGCCGAGCTGCTCGGCACAGACACGATCCGCATTTGGGCGGGCGGCAAGGGCAGCGCCGACGTGACCGAAAGCGAACGACAGGCGCTCATTCGCGAAGCCGCGTTTCTGGCAGAGATCGCCGCCGATGCGGGCGTGCGGCTTTGCTTTGAATGCCACCCGCATACGCTGACCGACGAGCGGGACGCCGCTTTGTTTTTGCTGCAAAGCGTAAACCGCGACAACGTCAGAATTTACTGGCAGCCGAACCAATACAAAAGCGCGTCAGCCAACCGGCAGTATCTGCGGGCGATCCTGCCGTGGCTGACGAACCTGCACGTGTTCCACTGGCGCGGCGAAGAAAAGCTGCCGCTCGCGCTCGCCGCCGATCAGTGGCGCGATTATCTGACCATCGCCGCCAGCGACAGCCAGCGGCATTACTGCCTGCTGGAATTCATGCCCGACGGCAAAGAAGAAAGCCTCCCGCAGGAGGCTGACTGTCTGAACGCGCTGATCTGAACCGATCAGAATTCAAACATGGTTTCGTTGGTGATCATGCCGACGTGGTAGAAAACGATCACCAGGTCGGTGTTGAAGTCGTGAATGATGGTGGAAACGGTTTCGCCTTTTCTTTCGTTCATCGTGCGCAGATCCA
>CAMJHI010000094.1 GCA_946405475.1 uncultured Clostridia bacterium | reverse complement strand
ACAGCCGTCGATCACTTCGCTGTAATACGGGTGCTCCAATTCCCGGCCGAAAAACGCCTTGGTGTAATCATACCAGCGGCTTTCCAGCTTCGCGTAATCGCCCTGCCCGTTGCCGATGTCGTGGTTGCCCATGACGGGCAGCACGGTCTCGCCGCGCAGCATCATGGCAGCCGTGCCGTGGAATAGCATGTTTTCAATGTGCTGGCCGTTCATGGTGTTGTCGCCCAAAAACACAATGGCGTCGTTGCCGCTTTGGTTTTGGGTCACGTTCTGCAGGGCGTTGTTGAAGATTTTATAGCGGGCAAAATTGTTGCCCTCGATATGGCTGTCGGACAAAATCGAAAAATTCAGCACGCAGGCGTCGGGATCCTTCACGTCATAGGGCTCGGTTTTGCCCTTGCCCGCAAAGGGCAGCACGAACAGCACCAGCGCAACGGAAACAAAACGCAGAAAAAGGGATTTCATCAAGGAACAACCTCCTTATTCGGCCGTAAAGGGCAGGCGGACGGTATCGGAATATTTGTGATACGCGCTTTCGGCGCGCACGAGGAGCGTGTAGCTTTCGCCCGCGGTGAGCGTGTCGGTGCCGATGCGGAAATCGGCGGTGTCATCGTCGTCGAACACAAAGTAGTCGTCAACAAAGTTTTCGCTGAACACGGTCTTGCCCTTGCCGTCCTTGATGGTCACCTTGTATTCGTGCACGATGAAGCCGGGCGCCGCCTGCGCTTCGTTGAACGAGATCACCCATTCGCCGCCGTCGTTGCGGGTTGCCGCCGCGCTCATGTCGGCCGGGAACACCGGCTTCTGGTCATGCGCGCGCATGTTGCGGTAGGTGTAGGCAAAGTCCTTTTTGCTGTTGACGTTGTCGATGTAATAATCGCAGATGTATTGGTCGGACAGCAGGTCGTACCCGCGCACGCGCACGCTGCCGTCGTTGTCGGCCTCGATCACGCACATCTGCGCCGCCGGGTCGTAGCCGTCGGGGTGCTGACCGGGGATGTAGTTGTTGTCCAGCTCAAACGTCGCCATCGCGCCGCAGCCGACGCAGGTGTAGCCCGCCTGGTTGATGCTGCGCGGGTCGTTCATCGGGAAATGGGAGTGACCGGAAAAGTTGACGATGTTCGTGCGGCCGTTGAACACGAAGTTGAGCTGCGGGTTGCACCAAACGGTGGAGCCGTAGACCGTGCCCCACGGGTGCGGGTGGGTGAACACCAGCACCGCCTTGCCGTCGGCCTTTTTCTGCGCGTCATCCAGCGCGTTTTTCAGCCAGTTGAGGCTCTTGGGCGAATAGGTCCACTCCGTCACGCCCCGGTCGCCCGAAAACGCGACGCAGGAAAAGCCGTTGATCTCGGTCACGGTGTCGGGGTCGTGCCCGAAGTATTTCAGGAAATATTCCCGGTAGTTTTCATTTTTGAATTCGTGGTTGCCGTGAATGTTCACCAGCACCGTTTCCGGGCGCACGTGCTCGTGCAGGGTCGCGGCGTAACGCTCATAATCGCCCTCGCCGCCGACGCTTGAAAAATCGCCCAGCCCGAAAAAGCCGTCGACGCCCGCGTAAACGGCGTCGTTGTCGAACAGCTCATAGGCGGTGTCGATGGCGTCAGCCACGTGGTGATTCTGATTGTGGGTGTCGGTGAACGCGACGATGCGCACCGCGGGGGTGAAATCGGCGGGCACGGTCGGCAGCGTGCCGGTGATTTTGCCGGTCAGCCGCATCGGGCCGCCCACGGGCAGCAGGATGCCGAGCACCGTGGAAATGCCGTAGATGATGCCGACGATCCATTGCAGCGCTTCGTTGTAAATCGTCATGGTTTATTCTCCCTTCGTGATCGGATGCTTTTTGAGGAACGGCAGAACGATCGCCATGGTGCGCTCGCCCTCGTCGAACAAAAACGTGTGGCCGCTGCCGTCGAACACGTGGTATTCCGCGTGCGGGCAGACCTCCTTCATGCGGGGCAGCTGATAGATCGGCATGGTCTTGTCGTTTTCGCCCCAGATCACCAGCATGGGCAGGCTTTGCGCGGCGACCGTTTTGTAGTTTGCGGTGGTTCTGTCGGTTTTCAGTATGGTGCTGCGCAGGCTCGAGAGCGTGCAGGCCTCCATGCCCTTATATTTCACGGAAACGGCGAATTCGCGCGTGTAATAATCGCGCTCCTCCTGCGGGCAGACGCACAATTCCGCCGCGCAGCGCTTGAGCAGAATTTTGGAGCCGATGATCGAAAACAGCGCGTTGCCCAGTACCGGCGCGCTGACCAGCTTCATCCAGAACGGCGGCTCGAAGTTGTCCATTCCGGCGGGTGCGAGCAGTGTGAGCGTTTTTGCCCGCCCCGGGTGCGCCGCACAGAACGCGGTGGTGACGCTGCCGCCCATGGAAGTGCCGATCAGGTGGAACGGCTCGCCGGGGAAGAATTTGTCGCTGATCTCGGCCAATTGCTTGGCGAACAGCTCCGGCGTGTAGTCGGTTTTGACCCGTTCGGACAGCCCGCGCCCGAGCAGGTCGTAGCGCAGCACGCGGTAACCGTTGGCCACCAGGCAGTCGAACACCTTGTCAAAAATGTAATACGGCGTGGCGTAGCCGTGCACCAGCACGCATGCTTCGCCCTCGCCCTTGATCTCATAATGCGTGTTGCCGCAGGGCAGGTCGATGAAGCTGCCCTTTTGCTTTTTGCGTTCCTCGTCGGTCAGCTCCAGCGTTTTGCGCTGTTTGATCAACCCCTGCAGTTCTTCTTCGGTCAAGCCGCATCCCTCCGTTGGCCTCATAGTCTGAAAAAATTTTAGCACAAACGCCCCGCGCCGTCAACGCTTCCGGAAAAAGAAAAAACCGCTCCATTCTTGCGGCTCCGTTCACGGTTCCCGATTGGCTGGGCTATCTGATCTATGTCGTTGAGCTGCCATGGCATCTGATCATGGACTTGTTCTGATAGATTTTTGTGAAAAGCTGCAGGGGATGCGTCTTGCAGCTTTTTCGTTGATGAAAAAGGCGGATCTTTGGCGCGAAAACCACGGAAAAGGTTCGTTTTCGTCTCCGCTGTTGTTTTAGTTGAAAACATAAAAGAAATATGATATAATTATACTTAATCATTGCGACAGGATAACACGGCGGCTCGAGCACCCGGGAACGGCGAAGGGACCGGACGAGCCGGCTTGTTTGAAAGCGAAACCAAAAAGGGAGCAGAACATGGAACCAATGGAACTCATGCGCGCGCGTCACTCCGTGCGTAAATATACCGACCGGAAGATCGAGCCCGAAAAGGCGGCGCAGCTTCAGGCCGAGATCGAAGCGATCAATCAGGAAAGCGGGCTGTTTTTCGCGCTTGTGACCGAAAACGAGGAAGTGTTCAAGGCCAATCAGCCCAGCTACGGCAGCTTTTCGGGCTGCCGCAACTGTCTGCTGCTTTTCGGCGGCAGAAGCAGCGCGGAGCAGGTCGGCTATTACGGCGAGCGGCTGGTGCTGTTCGCGCAAAGTCTGGGGCTGAACACCTGCTGGTGTGCGCTCACGTTTGAAAAAAAGGCGGTGCCCGTCAAGGCGCCGACGGGCATGAAGCTGTTCATCGTCGTGGCGCTGGGTTACGGCGAAACGCAGGGCAAGCCCCACAGCAGCAAGCCCGTGGAAAAACTCGCCCGCCTCACCGATCAAACGCCGGATTGGTTCCGGCGGGGCGTGGAGGCGGCTTTGCTCGCGCCGACCGCCATCAATCAGCAGCGGTTCCGCCTTGAGCAGGCGGGCGAACGCGGCGTGCGCGCCAAAGCGCTGCTGGGTCCCTGCTTCAAAATCGATCTGGGCATCATCAAATATCATTTTGAGCTGGGCGCGGGCAAAGAAAATTTCGATTGGGTATAATTGTCTCCCGCCGGGAGACCCAAACCCGGACCGGATCCGTTATGATTGAGTCGCAAGGTGAGAAACCGAGCGACTCAAATTTTTTCAGGAGGAAACAAACATGAAAAAGAATCTGACGGAACTGGTATTCATTCTCGATCGCAGCGGCTCCATGAGCGGCATGGAGGCCGACACCGTGGGCGGCTTCAATTCGATGATCGAAAAGCAAAAGGCGATCGAAGGCGAAACGCTGGTGTCCACTGTGCTGTTTGCCAACGAAAGCGTCGTGCTGCACGACCGCGTGCCGCTGGACAAAATCGAACCGATGCAGGTCAGCGATTATGAGGTGGGCGGCTGCACCGCGCTGCTCGACGCCATCGGCGGCGCGATCCACCACATCGGCAACGTGCACAAATACGCCCGGAAAGAGGACGTGCCGGAGCACACGATCTTTCTCATCACGACCGACGGCATGGAAAACGCGAGCCGCCGCTATTCGAGCCGGAAGGTCAAGGAGATGATCAGGCACGAGGAGGAAAAGTACGGCTGGGAATTCCTGTTCATCGCCGCCAACATCGATGCGGTCGAAACCGCCGGGCACATCGGCATCCGCCCCGACCGCGCCGCGAATTACTGCCAGACCGAGGCCGGTACCCACAAGCTGTTTGACTGCATGAGCAACGTCGTGGCCTGCATGAGAGCCGAAGCGCCGGTGGCCGCGGACTGGAGCGACGAGCTGCGCGTTGACGAGGACGAATAAGAACAATCGTTGATTCCGTCGTACGGCTGTGTTATAATCATTTTATCAAAAGAAAGCGGCGCCGTATGAAGCACGGCGCTGCCTTACCGAAAAGGGGAGTTGTCTGTGCCCATTCAGATCCTGCAGCAGGATATCACCGCGCTTTCGTGCGACGTGCTCGTCAACCCGACCGACGAACGCTTTTCCGGTTCGGGCGGGATCGACGCCGCCGTGCACAGGGCGGCGGGGCGCAGGCTGCGCCGGGCGTGTGACCGCCTCGCGCCGCTGAGCGCGGGCGAGGTCTGCTGCACCAAGGGCTACGGACTCAAAAGCAAGCACGTCATCCACACCGTCGGTCCGCGCTGGCAGGGCGGTGAAGAGAACGAGGCGGCGCTGCTGCGCGGGTGCTACACCAAGGCGCTTGCGCTCAGCGAACAGCTCGGCGCGAAGAGCATCGCCTTTCCACTCATTTCCTCCGGCACGTTCGGGTTCCCGAAAAATCAGGTGCTGCGCATCGCGCTCGACGCCATTTCGGCCTATCTGCTCACGATGTCGGAGGAGCCCGAGGTGCTCCTCTGCGTGCCCGACCGCCGCGCCTATTCGCTTAACGAAGAGGACGGTCTGAAAACGTTCCTCGCCGATGCGCCGTCCGCGCATGCTCCGGCCGCACGGTCGTTCTTGCTGAACGAACCGTCTTTTTCCATGCCCCGGGCGGCCGGATTCAGGCTCCAACGACAATCTGAGCCGGATTTTGAAGCAGAGAATGAGACAGAGCCTGAGGCGGAAGCCTGCGAGGACGAAACCTTTGAGCTTGAAGACGAAACCTGCCTTGGCATAACCCTTGAGCTTGACGCCGATACCGCCGCGGACGAGGCTCCCGATCGGGACGCCGCAGATCTGACGGAAGCGGATTTCGGCCAACCGGATCTGTGCCCGGCCGGGCCCCGCTTTGATTCTATGCTCCCCCGCGCAGCCGCTCCCTGCGCACCGGCTCCCCGTGCGGAGAAAAAACCGGCCGAAAGTCTGGAGGAATGGCTCAAAAAGCAGGACGATTCCTTTGCCGTCACGCTCCTCAAGCTCATCGACAAAAAGGGCATGACGGACGTGGAATGCTACAAGCGCGCCAACGTCAGCCGCAAGACCTTTTCCAAAATCAACACGCAAAAGGGCTACCGCCCCAGCAAGCAGACCGTGCTGGCGTTCGCCGTCGGGCTGCGGCTGTCGCTCGACGAGACCCAGACCCTGCTGCGCAGCGCGGGCTTTTCGCTCTCACCCAGCACCGCCGACCGCATCGTGGAATACTTCATCCGCTGCGGCAACTACGACATTTTTGAAATCAACGCCGCGCTGTACCAATACGATCAGGTGCTGCTCGGCTGCTGAACCAACCAAAAAGGAACCCGGCGTTTTTGTCGTCGGGTTCCCTTTTTATGCCGTTTCCATCACGGATAAGATCCGCTCCAGCGCGGGGTTGGTGTTGGTCGAAAGCCAGCTCACCTCAAAATCGACGGTTTCCTCCACGCCGTCCTGCCGCAGCACGGGCAGAATCACAATCTCCTTGCTGTTGCTGTACGGCCGGGTGAGGTATTCCGGCAGCACGCTCACGCCCATGCCGGCGGCGATCATCAGCATCAGCGTTTCCGGCTCGCCCTCGATGGCCGCGATCTCGGGCAGATAGCCGCCGCGGTTGTAGATCAGGAGCGATTCCTCCATCTGATCCTTCGGGCGGTCGGTGGGCTGCATCATGATGAACGGGCAGTTTTCCAGATCGCCGTAGGTGACGGTCTGCTGCGCGCTGAGCGCGTGCCCGGCGGGCAGCACCGCCATGACCGGGTAACGGCGCAGGCGGCGGTGCTTCAGCAGGGGATCGACCCGCTGAAACGGCGCAATGGTGAACGCCACGTCGCAGCGCTGATTGACAAGGTGCTCGGCCAGCACGCTGGAATTGCCGCGCAGCAGCGTGGTCTGGATGCCGGGGCAGCTTTTGCGGAAACGGCGCAGGATCGGCACGAAATCGCTGTGCCCGAAGCCGCTGATGAACCCCAGCGTCAATTCGCCGCTGATGCCCTCGCCCGCTAAACGCGCAATGCGAACGGCCTCGTTGCTGCGGGTGAGGATGGCGCGCGCCTCGGTCAGATAGGCCGCGCCCGCCGCCGTGAGCTGCACGTGGTGGCTGTCGCGCTCAAACAGCGGCACGCCGATTGATTTTTCTAATGAGCGAATTTGCTGCGTCATCGCGGTTTGAGAAATATAACACCGCTCCGCCGCGCGGGTGAAATTGAGGGTTTCCGCCACTGCGACGAAATATTCCAGTTGATTCAGGTTCATGCCGAACCCTCCTTTGTCATAAGCAAAAGTTATTGCACATTTGTATTATACTATTTCCCTTTTGCAAATGCAAGTGCTATAATAGCGCCAACAAACAAAGAAGCCCGGTCGCAAATCAAGCTGGCGGCCAGCAAGGGCTGAAGAGAAGGAGAGATTCCCTATGGCTGAACAAAACGTACCGTACAAAATCTATCTGAATGAAAAAGATATTCCGAAGCAATGGTACAACCTTCGCGCCGACATGAAAAACAAACCGGCGCCGCTGCTCAACCCGGGCACGCTGCAGCCGCTCAAGGCCGAAGAGCTCGCTCCCATTTTCTGTGAGGAGCTGATCCAGCAGGAGCTCGACAACGACACCGCGTTCGTCGACATCCCTGACGAGATTCAGGAATATTACAAAACCTACCGTCCGTCGCCCACCATCCGCGCTTATCATCTGGAAAAGGCGCTGGGCACGCCCGCGAAGATCTATTACAAATTCGAAGGCAACAACACCAGCGGCAGCCACAAGCTCAATTCCGCTCTGGCGCAGGCTTACTACGCCAAGAAGCAGGGGCTCAAGGGCGTGACCACTGAAACGGGCGCCGGTCAATGGGGCACCGCGCTGAGCATGGCGTGCGCTTATTTCGGGCTGGACTGCAAGGTCTACATGGTCAAGGTGTCTTATGAGCAAAAGCCGTTCCGCCGCGAGGTCATGCGCGTCTACGGCGCCGACGTCACGCCGTCGCCCTCCATGGATACCGAAGTCGGCCGCAAGATCCTGGCCGAGCATCCCGGCACCACCGGCAGCCTGGGCTGCGCCATTTCCGAGGCGGTCGAGGTGGCCACCAAGCACGAAGGCTACCGCTACGTGCTGGGCAGCGTGCTCAATCAGGTGCTGCTGCATCAGTCCGTCATCGGCCTTGAGGCCAAGGCGGCGCTCGATCAATACAACATCACGCCCGACATCATCATCGGCTGCGCCGGCGGCGGCTCCAACCTCGGCGGCCTGATCGCCCCCTTCATGGGCGAAAAGCTGCGCGGCGAAGCGGATTACCGCATCATCGCCGTGGAGC
>CAMJHI010000093.1 GCA_946405475.1 uncultured Clostridia bacterium | reverse complement strand
AAAATTCCCGCATCGTCTTGCAAACAGGGCGGTTTTGTGTTACAACTTTTTCATAAAAAACTTTGAAAAAGGAAAGAGAAAAAGCGATGAAAAATCAAACGGTGATCGTGCTGGATTTCGGCGGCCAATACAAGGAGCTGATCGCGCGCCGCGTGCGCGAATGCGGCGTTTATTCCGTGATTTTGCCGGGCAACAGCCCGCTTGAGCGCATCCGCGCGCTCGATCCCATCGGCATCATCACCACCGGCGGCCCCATGAGCGTTTACAAGCCCGATTCGCCCCGCTGCGACAAGGCGCTGTTTGAAATGGGCGTGCCGATCCTCGGCATCTGCTACGGCTTTCAGCTCATGAGCTACACCCTCGGCGGCCGGGTGGAAAGCTGCACCGTGAGCGAATACGGCCAGACTGACATGGTCTGCGACCCGGGCAGCGCGTTTTTTGCTGGCTTTGCTCAAAACCAGACCGTGCTCATGAGCCACACCGACCGCGTCACCGCCGTGCCCGAGGGCTTCGTCGCCACGGCGCACACCGCCGACTGCCCCGTCGCCGCCATGGAAAACCCGGCGAAAAAGCTGTTCGGCGTGCAGTTCCACCCCGAGGTGATCCACACCGAAGACGGCGTGAAGATGATCCGGCAGTTTCTGTATTCGGTCTGCGGCGCGGCGGGCGATTATTCCATGGACGATTACATCGACCGTCAGGTCAAAGCCATCCGTGAACAGGTCGGCAGCGACAAGGTGCTGCTCGCGCTTTCCGGCGGGGTCGATTCCTCGGTCTGCGCCGCGCTGCTGTCCAAGGCCATCCCCAACCAGCTCGTGTGCGTGTTCGTCGACCACGGCTTTATGCGCAAAAATGAAGGCGACGAGATCGAGGCGATTTTTTCCAAACGCGACCTGCAGTTCATCCGCGTCAACGCCGAAGAACGCTACCTGAACAAGCTGGCGGGCGTGTCCGACCCCGAAACCAAGCGCAAGATCATCGGCAACGAATTTGTTGAGATCTTCCAGGAAGAAGCGAAAAAGCTGAACGACGTCAAATATCTGGCGCAGGGCACGATCTACCCCGACGTGATCGAATCCGGCACCGACAAGGCCTCCACCATCAAAAGCCACCACAACGTGGGCGGCCTGCCCGAAACGATGGATTTCAAGGGCGTGATCGAACCGCTGCGCGGGCTGTTCAAGGATGAGGTCCGCCGCGTCGGCCGCCAGCTCGGGCTGCCGCGGTTTTTAGTCGAGCGCCAGCCGTTCCCCGGCCCCGGCCTCGCCGTGCGCGTCATGGGCGAGCTGACCAAAGAAAAGCTGGACATTCTGCGCGACGCCGACGCCATCTTCCGCGAGGAGGTCGACCGGCTGCGCAAACGCCCCAACCAGTATTTTGCCGTGCTCACCAACGCGCGCTCCGTGGGCGTGATGGGCGACGAGCGCACTTACGATTACGTGCTCGCCCTGCGCGCCGTGATCACCGACGACTTCATGACCTGCGAATACGCGCCCCTGTCGCACCGGCTGCTTTCGCGCGTGTCCCGCCGCATCACCAACGAGGTCAAGGGCGTCAACCGCGTCACTTATGATATCACCGCCAAACCCCCCGCCACGGTGGAGTGGGAATAAAAAAAGATTGTGAGGCTGCCTTATGTCGATTGAAAAAGTGAAAGCGTTCTTTGCCGCTTACGGCATGGAGGAGCGCGTGCAGGAATTTGACGTATCCAGCGCGACGGTGGAGCTGGCGGCGCAGGCGCTGAACTGCGAGCCGTGCCGCATTGCCAAAACGCTGTCGTTTTTGGTGAACGGGGCGCCGATTCTGATCGTGGCCGCCGGTGACGCCAAGATCGACAACCCCAAATACAAAGCGCGCTTCGGCGCCAAGGCCAAAATGCTCTCGCCCGACGAGGCGCTCACGCTCATCGGCCACGCCGTGGGCGGCGTTTGCCCGTTTGCGGTAAACGAGGGCGTGACGGTTTATCTGGATGAGTCGCTCCGGCGGTTCTCAACCGTGTTCCCGGCCTGCGGCAGCAGCAACAGCGCCATTGAGCTGACGCCCGAAGAACTGGAGCGGTTCGCCGCGCCCGCCGACTGGGTCGACGTGTGCAAGGGCTGGAACGAAGCGGAAACGACCGTTTGACGATGAAAGAACGAGGAACGAACTCCATGGATTTTGACCCGCGCGCGCTGGGCGAGGCCGCCCCGCTGATCATTGCGCATTACCGCCGCTGCGGGCGCATGCTGCCGTGGCGCGAGAGTCCGACGCCGTATCACGTCTGGATCTCGGAGATCATGCTGCAGCAGACCCGCATCGAAGCGGCCATTCCCTACTATCACCGCTTTCTGGCGGCGCTGCCGACGGTGGCGGCGCTGGCGGCGGCGGAAGAAGAGGAGCTGCTCAAGCTCTGGCAGGGGCTCGGCTACTACACGCGGGCGCGCAACTTAAAAAAGGCGGCGGAGCAGGTGATGGCCGAATTCGGCGGCGAGCTGCCGTCTGACGCCGCGCTGCTGCGCAAGCTGCCCGGCGTGGGCGATTACACCGCCGGGGCGATCGCTTCCATCGCCTACGGCCGACCCGAGCCCGCGGTGGACGGCAACGTGCTGCGCGTGGTCATGCGCCTGACCGGGTGCGAGGCCGACGTGCTGCAGCCGCAGACCAAAAAAGCGGTGACCGAAGCGCTCCGGGCCGTCTATCCGACCGGGGCGGATGCGGGCGCGCTGACGCAGGGCATTATGGAGCTGGGCGAAACCGTCTGCCTGCCCAACGGCGCGCCGCTTTGCGCCGCCTGCCCGCTGGCCGAACTGTGTGAAGCGCGCCGAACCGACCGCGCGGAGCAACTGCCCAACCGCAGTGAAAAAAAGGCGCGGCGCATCGAAAACCGCACCGTGTTCCGCCTGTGCTGCGGGGAAACGATCGCCCTGCGCAAACGCCCCGCCCGGGGGCTGCTCGCCAATTTGTGGGAGCTGCCCAATGAGTTGGGCACGCTCACCGAAGCCGAGGCGCGCGCAAAATATCCCGAAGCGCTAAGCATTGAGCCGCTGCCCGAAGCGAAACACATTTTCACTCACGTGGAATGGCATATGACCGGCTGGCAGGTGGTTCTGCCCGCGCTGCCGCCGGAATTCACCCCCGCCACCCAAGCCGAACTGCGCGAACGCTACGCCGTGCCCAACGCCCTGCGCGCCTATCTGCCGGACCGTTGACGTTGAGGGCGCTGGATCAAAACGGTTTCTTGTTCGTCGTTCCCGTTCCCTTGCTGATTGAAAATCCTCTTGCAAAGCACGGGCGATTTGTATATAATAAATCCAATCCCAAAAAAAGGAATGATATCATGAAAAAGATCATCGCGATCCTTCTGGCGCTGGCGGCAGTGCTTTCGCTGGCGGCGTGCAAGGGCAAAACCGACCCGGCCGACAGCAGCACGGCGACCACCGTCAAAAACGGCCCCACCCTGCCCGGGGAAGACAGCAAACTGTTCGCCGACGTGCCCAAGCCCAAGGCCGAGCTCACGCGCAGCAATACCGGCCGGGATGATCACGGCTACGTTTATCAGTGGGAATTCAAGGGCATGAGCTATGAAGATTTCAAGGCTTATGTCGATGAATTGAAAAAGGCGGGCTTTACCTATTACAGCACCTCCGCCTACGCCATCATCGCCAAGGAGCCGGAATTCAAAAAGACCGCTGAGGAATGCGGCTACACCGCAAGCTGGCTGGGCGTGCGCAGCGGGCTTTACGTTTATCCCACCTGGTACGGCGACGAATTCTTTGAAAAGAACAAAATCACCGGGCCGAACTGCCGCATACTTTTCTACACCTATAACCCGTTCACCACCGAAGCTACCACCGTGAAAAAGTAAAGGAGACCGTTTTATGATCGCTCAGCTTGACAAGCCGAAAACGGGCGAGCCCGTTGCCGTGATGACCACCTCCATGGGCGTGATCAAGATCCGCCTGTTCCCCGAGGCCGCGCCCAAGGCGGTCGAAAACTTCACCACCCACGCCAAAAACGGCTATTACAACGGCCTGATCTTTCACCGCGTGATCAACGATTTCATGATCCAGGGCGGCGACCCCGAGGGCACCGGCCGCGGCGGCGAAAGCATTTGGGGCAGACCGTTTGAAGATGAATTCTGCGTCGATCTGCACAACCTGCGCGGCGCGCTTTCCATGGCCAACGCCGGCCCCGGCACCAACGGCAGCCAGTTCTTCATCGTGCAGGCCAGGCAGGTCGAGCCGAGCCTGCTCACGCAAATGGAGCAGCTCGCCAACCGCGGCTTCCCCGCCGAAACCGTCGCCAACTATGAGGCGGTGGGCGGCACGCCGTGGCTGGATTATAAGCACACGGTGTTCGGTCAGGTGTTCGACGGCATGGCGGTCGTTGACGCCATCGCCGCCGTGGATGTCAACCGCAGCGACAAGCCGGTTGAAAGGGTCACGATCGAATCTGTTGAGATCACCGAAGCGGAATGATCGTTTAAGGCAAAAGGGCGGCACAGAGACCATATCCACCAAAAAAAGGAAGGAGAAACGATGGTCAAACGCATTCTATCAAACGGGATGGTGCAAACCTTTGTCCGGCTGACCACAGCGCTTTCCTTTGCGCTTTTTACTGCCTATCAAATCTATCTGGCGGTTCAAATGGAGTCAAACAAAACCGGCAGACGGGCCGGTATCGTGCTTTATTTGACGATCACGGCCGCGTCTTTTTTGGCTTTTAGCTATTCGCGCCGCTTGCAGCGTTTCCGTTCAGGCCTGATGCTCGTCTGCCTGGCGCTGCTGTTTTTCGTGCGGCTGATCAACGTTCCGTATTTGCTCCACAATCTGCAATCTTCGGATATTCCCTCCGCCCTGAACTGCATCGTCTACGTTCTTACCCAGCTCGGAACCATCCTTTTAACAATAATGTGGCTCAAGCGGCGCCGACCCTTTGTGACTTATAAAGCGATCGCCCCTTTGATCCCTGTGGTGATCGTGATTTATGCCGGTTGTTTTGCGGTGGAGTGTGTGCTGATGCTTCATTACCGGATAAACGCGGAAAGCAGTCTGACCCTTGCGCTGCTCGGCAGACTGGTGTATTTCATCGGCTTTTCCGGCACTGCGTTTACGTTTTTCTTCAGCAATCCAAGAAGGCAAATGCTCGACCCCTTGCCGGAAGCCTGACGTGAGCATCCCAGCTCGATCGTCGAACCGAAAAGCCCGTTCCGACGGCGTAAATGAACCAAAAAAGAAGCAAGCTCTCCCGCAGTGCCCGCGGCATTGCAGGAGAGCTTTTTTGCGAAGCTTCCGCGCCTGCCGTGAGCAGCAGAACGGAACGCCCGGCCGGGCGCGTTTCACGGCGGCACGCTCTTCTGATCGGCGGCAGATAATTTTTGCTTTACATAGTGACAAATCTAAATCAAAGTATTATAATTACTGTGTCTATCCACAAAACGCCTTGATTTGACGGAGGGCTTATGACAAAACTTGTTTCTGTTCTGCTTGCGATCATGACCGCGTTGAGCGGCCTCGGCTTTGCCGCCGCGCCGCTGCGCTCGCTGGGGCTGCAGCTCGGCTTTCTGGCGGATGACAGCGCCTTTCTGGATGAAATGACCGACCAAGACGTGTCACAGCTCAGCGAATCGGTCGGCTACGTAAAAAACGTGCTGCTGGTGTTTTTTGACGGCAGCGCCGGCCTGTTCGACCGCATGAACGCCATTCGCAAGGCGGACGCCGCCGCCGTGGGCTGTCTGCCCGCCGCGGGGCTCACCGTGCTGCGCACCCGCGGGTGCAACTATGAACAGCTCACGCAAAAAGCGCAGCAGCTCACCGCTCTGCCCGGCGTGGCGCTGGCCTCGGTCTGCCCGGCCCGGCGGCTGGAGCCGCAGTACACGCCCAACGACCCGTTTGCCGACGACCCCGATTATTACCGCGTGGATTGGTCGGAACGCCGTCCCTCCGGCAACAACTGGAACATGGAGGCGATCGACGCGCGCCGTGCCTGGGGCTACGACGCTTACTACAACAACATCAACGTCGGCATCGTCGACGCCGGTTTTCAGCTTGACCACCCCGATTTAGAGGGGCTCATCCGCTTCCCCTCCGCCTTTCAGGCGCAGCGCAACATTCCGGATGACCACGGCGACCACGTGGCCGGCATCATCGCCGCCAAGGGCAACAACGGGCAGGGCGTGTGCGGCCTTTGCCAGCACTGCGAGCTGACCTGTGTGGACTGGAGCATGGAACAGGACGCGGGGCAGCTCTGGATCAGCGACGTCGCCATCTTTTTCGGCATGGGCCGCGTGGTGAAGGCGGGCGCGAAGGTGGTCAATTTTTCCATCGGCGCCACCAACAGCGTGAAGGAAGAGGAAACGGCTTACCCGAAGATCCTCGTCGACCTTGACGCCATGCTCTATTCCTGCTACATGAGCGCGCTGCGCTTCCGCGGCTACGATTTCATCTGCGTGCAGTCCGCCGGCAACGGCAATGAGGGCGGCCACGCCATCGACGCGATCAACAACACGCTGTTCTGCTCCATCACCAAGCAAAACGCCTTTACGCCCTTCTTCGGCGTGAACGCGCAGGATCTGCTCGACCGCATCATCATCGTGGGCAGCGCCCGGCAGGAAAGCGGCCAATATTATCAGGCGTCCTCCTCCAACGTGGGCGATCAGGTGAACGTGTGCGCCCCGGGTGTGAACATTTTCAGCTGCGTGACCGAAAGCGGTTACGATTACAAGTCCGGCACCTCCATGGCGTCGCCCCACGTCGCGGCCATCGCCGCCCTGGTGTGGTCGGTCAACCCGAAATTGAGCGCGCGCGAAGTGAAGCAGATCGTCTGCACAAGCGCGAAGGATACCGTTCAGATCGCCACCACCCGTTATTTTGAGGATCTGAACTACAAAGAATATCCCATGGTCAACGCCGCCCTCGCGGTGGAGGAAGCGATCAAAACCATCGGCGGCGTGAGCGTCACGCTCCCGTTCACCGCCGACGCCGACAGCACCGTTGTGCTCACCGACGAACAGGGCAGAAGCTTTGAATTTGAAGCTGACCGCAGCGGCGCGGTCACCGTGGTGCTGCTGCCCGGTGCCTATACGGCGCAGTATCAGCTCATGCGCCTGCCGCACTCCGCGGATTTTTCTGTTGAAAAATCCTGATTGAAGACGGAAGACTGAAAAATGAATAACGAATAATACTTCGGACAAGGGCGAAGCCCTTCCAACATTCTTCAGTTTTCAATATTCATGATTCATTTGAACGTGAACGGTCGGCTGACCGTTCGGAAAGGATCGGCTCATGGAACTCGGATACACGGCGGCGGCTCTCATCGGTCTGGTGCTCGGCGGCAAGGCCGCGCCCCCGACGGGTGAGGTCGATTACGACGCGCTTTACCGGTTCGCCCATGAGCACAACATCGTGCCGCTGATCGCCTTCGGGCTCAAAAAAGCGGGGCTTCTGCCGCCGGAGCAGGCGGGTCGGTTCGGCAACGATCTGCGCGTTGCCATGGCCATGGAAGCCACGCAGGAGGTTTATTTACAGCGGCTGAGCGAGGCGTTTCGCGCCGAAAACATCCGGTTCATGCCGCTCAAGGGCTGCGTGATGAAGCATCTTTATCCCCAGCCGTTCCTGCGCACGATGTGCGACCTTGACATTCAATACGACACGGCGCGCAAGGCCGACGTCGACCGCATCCTGCTGGCCAACGGCTTCACGCTCGAGGAGGCGTCCGGCACCGACGGGGTCAACCTGTCCTACCGCAAGCCGCCTTACCTGCACGTGGAAATGCACGGCGTGCTCATGGACGGCGACGTGCCGCTTTACCACCGCTATTTCGGGCGGGATTTTGAACGCACCGTGCCCAAAAACGGCAGCGAGGTGCAATACGGCGACGAAGACTTTTTTGTGTTTATGCTCGCGCATCTGGCCAAGCATTATTTTGCGGGCGGCACGGGGCTGCGCTCCGTGGCGGATGTGTGGCTTTACCTGAAAAAGAAACCGGAGCTGGATCTGGCGTACGTGACGGGCGAACTGAAAAAGATCGGGCTGG
>CAMJHI010000092.1 GCA_946405475.1 uncultured Clostridia bacterium | reverse complement strand
CGTCGCCGAGGGTTTGGGGGTGATGTCGAAGAGGACGCGGTTGACGTTTTCGACCTCGGTGGTGATGCGCTTGGTGATGTGCTCGAGCAGCTCAAACGGCACGGGCTCGACCGTGGCGGTCATGGCGTCGGTGGTGTTCACGGCGCGCAGGATGACCGGGTAAGCAAAGGTTCTTTTGCCGTCCTTCACGCCGACGGACTTGAAGTCGGGCACGACGGTGAAATACTGCCAGACCTTGCCCGCCAGCCCGTTTTTCGCAAATTCTTCGCGCAGAATGGCGTCGGATTCGCGCACGGCTTCCAGCCGGTCTCTGGTAATAGCGCCCAGGCAGCGCACGCCCAGACCGGGGCCGGGGAACGGCTGACGGTAGACCATGGAATCCGGCAGGCCGAGCGCCTTGCCGACCACGCGGACTTCATCCTTGAACAGCAGCTTGACCGGCTCGACCAGCTCAAACTGCAGGTCCTCCGGCAGGCCGCCCACGTTGTGGTGCGCCTTGACGCCGTCGGATTCGAGGATGTCGGGGTAAATGGTGCCCTGCGCGAGGAATTCGATGCCGTCGAGCTTTCTGGCTTCTTCCTCAAACACGCGGATGAATTCCGCGCCGATGATCTTGCGCTTTTGCTCGGGGTCGGCCACGCCGGCGAGCTTGTCAAGAAAACGATCCACCGCGTCAACGTAAATGAGGTTGGCGTTCATCTGGTTGCGGAACACCTCGATCACCTGCTCCGGCTCGCCCTTGCGCAGCAAACCGTGGTTGACGTGCACGCACACGAGCTGCTGGCCGACGGCCTTGATCAGCAGCGCCGCGACAACGGAGGAATCCACGCCGCCGGAAAGAGCCAGCAGCACCTTTTTGTCGCCGATCTGCGCCTTGAGCGCCGCGACCTGTTCCTCGATGAAAGCGTTCGCCAATGCGGCGGTCGTGATCCGTTCCATGGTTTCCGGTCTTTTGTTAGCATCCATTTGAATCGTCTCCTTCTGTTTTTTATTGTCATATTATAGCAAAGTCCGACACGGCAGTCAATGAAAAATTATGCGCTTGCGGTGCGGCGGAGCGGCTCTTTTTTCAACGGTTTTTGGGGTGCAATCGTTTGCCGTAATAATCCACGTCCACCGCCGTAGCGTCGGGATAAACTTCCCGGCCGTGCTTGATGAAGTCGGTGAAGCCGAAATGCCGGTATATTTTCAGATTGTTTTCGTCGTCCGGCTCCACGCCCAGCGTGACCCTTTGACAGCCTTTTTCGGCTAAATCGTCCAGCATAAAACGCAGCAGCTTTGAAAAGTACCCCTGCCCCCGGTATTCCGGCACGGTGCGGAACGCGCACAGGTAGGCGGTCTTTTCGTCCACCAGCCCCTCGCTGTTCTGCACAGCGTCCGGGTGCAGCATAGCGGTCGCTTCGCAAATGACCCGCCCGCGCAGAACGCCGTAATAGGGAACGCTTTTTCCGCTTTCGGCGTTCCTGACGGCTTCCTTTTTCCAAGTGAGCCAGTTGCTTTGGGAAGCGGGATGCCGTTCGATTTCTTCATCCCATTTTTGATTTATTTCTTCCGGCGAGGCGATCTTGCAGAGATAGCTGTCGCCGCTGCTTTTCGGTATTCTCACAAAGATTTTGTATTCTGTTTCGCCGACGATCCGGCCGCCGTTTTTGAGCATGACGCGCAGCGAGGCGAGGTTGTCTTTGTTCACGCGCAGATAGAATTCTTCCTCGGGAACGATGCTCGCGGCATATTCGAGCGTCAGGCGCAGGCCCTCGGTAGCAAGCCCTTGCCCCCTGTATTTTTTATCAATATAATAGCCGATGTGACCGGCGCCGCCGCGCAGCGCGTCGTTGAGAAAATGCCGCACGCGGAACTGACCGACGATTTCGTCATCGTTCCAGAGGAACAAAAACGTTTGCGGAACAAACCCGTCGGGCAGATCGACGCCCTCGGAAAACCGCAGCATTTGCGGCAGCGCTTTTGTTTCAAATTCCTGCCGTGAAACGCCGTACCATTGGTTGAGCAAACCGTTCTCGTCCTCGGGCATCGCGGCGACAAACCGCCATTCTTTTTCCGCGTCGACAGTGTTGGCTTCTCGTAAGGTCAACATCATAATCACCTCTCAATCAACGATGCTTTGCGTTGCGGCGGCACGCAAGAATGCGTGCAAAAAAGCCTCCCTCTCCGAGGGAGGTGGGTTGCCGTCAGGCAAGTAAGTCGAACCGACAGTTGACTTTGCGGCGCGCAAGAAGGTGTGTCCTGCAGTGGGAAGCCGTTGGCGGCATTTGACTTTGCGGCAAACATTCTTGCTTGCCCTGCCGTTTGAACCGATTTGCGTGCCGCGGTCGAAAGCCTCTTTTGGCTGTCACTCGGCGGCTTTCTTGATTTCAATTTCCAAAATTTTTCTCTGCTCTGTAAAGCCGAAGGCTTCATAAAATTGCTGCGCTTCGCGGTTAAAGCTCCAGACCGCCAGATCGATTTTTTCCACCTGTTCCGCCTGCGCGAACGATTTCAGCGATTCCAGCAGCGCTTTGGCAACGCCCCGGCGGCGGTATGGCGGCGAAACGAACATGGCATCCAGAAAAATCTGCCGTTTTTGCGTTTGATAGGCGTTTTGATTCAGTGTAAACGAACACAGCCCGATCAGTTCGCCGTTCTGCTCGGCAATAAAAATCTTTTTGTTTTTCTCTTTGAGCAGCTTTTTGATCCGTTTTTCGTCGCAGGGATTCTCTCCGGCGGCGAAAATATCGGGTCGGTTGTTGATGTGGATTTGATTCAGAGCCTCAAACAGGGGAGCGAGGCTCGGTATATCTTTGCTTTCCGCCTCTCTGATCCTCAACACAATCCCTCTTTCACTCCGTGCTTAATGATTTTCCGTAATAATCCACGTCGATCGTCGTGCCGTCCGGGTACGTTTCTTGGCCATGTTTGATAAATTCGGTGAAGCCGAAATGCCGATAGATTTGCAAAGTCATTTCTCCGGGGAAGCGATCTTGCATCTGTTTAATAATTTTCATACCCGTCGCCCACGCCCCAGCGGTCAATGTGCTTGTCCTGCATGGCGTAAATGATTTTGGAGCGCACGTCGCCGTAATCCTTTTCCAGCGCGGTGAGCAGCTCCTTGACGTGCTGGCGCTCGGTCGCGCCGTCGGCGGGGCACTTGCTTTTGACCACGGGCAGCTCGAGCTTGCGGCACACGCGTCCGGGCTCGCTCTCGCGGCAGAAGATCATGGGGCGGATCACCGTGATATCCTTGCGCGACATATAAGTAACGGGAGAAAAGCACCCGATATGCGCACCGTTGAACAGGTTCATCAAAAAGGTCTCGGCGGCGTCGTCCATGTGGTGCCCCAGCGCCAGCTTGTTGCACCCGGCGGCCTTGGCGGCGTCGTGCAGCGCGCCGCGGCGCATGCGGGCGCACAGGCTGCAAGGATTCTTTTCCTTTCGCGTTTCAAAAATCACCTTGCCCAATTCGGTGCGTTTGAGGATATAGGGAATTTCCAGCTCGTCGCACAGCGTTTGCAGCGCGGAATAATCGCCCGGCTCGTTGTTAAAACACGGGTCGAGCGTGATGGCGGTCAGATCGAAATGCTTGGGGTAAAACCGGCGCAGATTGGCAAGGGCGACAAGCATGGCGACGCTGTCCTTCCCACCGGACAGGCCGACCGCCACCCGGTCGCCCTCTTCGATCATGTTGTATTGCTGCATGGCCGAGCGCATATGACTCATCAGTTTTTGCATATCGCCGCGCGACCCGGGTTTTCGGCCGGATCGCTCCTCCTTTTCTTGCGCTCATCATGTTTCGCGCATCACGAAAGATCGATCATTCGCGCTTCGCGCCGGGGAACCCCCGGCGAGGGTTCGCCGACTGCGGTCGGCGTTTGGAATCCGCAAACCTTTGAAAAGGTTTGATCGAAACTTTTACTCTTTTTGCGTTACGCTTACTCTTTGAGCAACGCTAAAATCTCGTCGCTGAGCTTCAGGTATTCTTCCTGCGAGGCGATGATCTTCCGGCGGATAAAATCCCACGAAAAGCGTTCGCTGTAGCTTTCGGCCGTGTCGTCACGAAACGGATTGTTTTTCATCAGCCCGATCAGTTCGGCGCTTAAAGCCGCGTCGCCCTTTCGCATCACGCGCTTGGCGACGAACACGAGCGAATATTTGTAGGTGTTCAGCCGCCCGAAATAAACCGTGCGCAAGTATTCGTTGTCGGCGATGAAGCCGACCATGTGATCCTTGTTTTTGCGGTGCATCAGAAACCGGCTCGTCAGCCGCGCCAGACAGGCGCTCGGCGCGCGGGCGGGAGCGAACAGCGGCTCGTTTTCTTTCAGCAGGGCTTCCACAAACGTCAGCGCCGTCTGCGGGTCCTCGGCGGTGAGGCGGTCGATCTGCGCGCCCAACGCTTTTTCACTTGCCAGCAGTTCTTCAGCCGTCATAGTCCGCCACCAGCTTTTTGAAGGCGTTGCCCTTTTCTTCAAAGTTTTTATAGCGGTTGTAGCTCGCCGCCGCGGGCGAAAGCAGGCAGCTCTTGCCCGGTTTTGTTAGCTTAAAGCTGCGTTCAACGGCCAGCTCCAGCGTTTCACACTTTTCCACGTGAACAGGCGTGTCGTACTGCGCCATTTCGTCGGCGATGGCGTAGCCCGTTTCGGGCATGCACAGCAAATTGTCGATGCCGCTCTCGCTCAAATCTTTCACGAACTGGGTGTAATCCAGCCCGCGGTCGAGCCCGCCCACGATGAGCGTGCCCACGTTGCCCAGCGCCCGCACGTTGCCGATGGCGGCGGTGGGGATGGTGGCGATGGCGTCGTCATAAAACGCAATGCCGTTTTTGACGGCGAATTTTTCCAGCCGGTGCTCGATACCGCCGAAATCGTCCACCGCTTTTTTGATCGCTTCGTCTTTCACGCCCAGTTCCCGCACGGCGGCGGCGGCGAAGAAGATATCCTGCCACTGCTGTTCGCCGGGCAGGTTCTCGTTATGGCCGACGAGCGAAGCGAAAAACGGATCGGTTTTGTATTCGTTTTTGCTCACGAACTGACGGCGGGAACGGATGAAGCCTTCATCGCCGATGATATCGCTAAGCGGCTGGTCGGCGTTGGAAATGAACAGATCGGTTTCCTTCTGATAGCGCACGATGTTCAGCTTGGCGTTGACGTAACCGGCAAAGCCGTTGTAATGATCGAGGTGCTCGGGGTAGACGTTGGTGAGCACGGCGACGTCGGGCGAGGCGTGAGCAAACTCGAGCTGATGGCAGCTCATTTCGATCACGGCGGTCTTGCCCGCGATCTCGTCCAGGCTTTCAAACACGGGCGTGCCGATGTTGCCCATGATCATGCAGGGCACGCCGCCCGCGCAGAGCATCTGATAAATGAGCGTGGTGGTCGTGGTTTTGCCTTTCGTACCGGTGATGCCGATTTTTCGGCACGGCACGAAGCGCAAAAACAGATCCATTTCGCCCGTGATGACGGTGTTTTCGCCGACCGTCACGTCGCGCAGGGAAATGCCGGGGCTTTGCATGACGATGTCGAACTCGTTGAGGCGGTCAAGGTAATGCTCGCCGCAGATCAATTCGACGTTGTCATCCGCCACCGTCACCTGCTTTTTGTCGGCCACGGCGAAGCGGACGTCGGGATAATACCGGCGCAAAAAGGCCAGCGTCGCCTTACCCTCGCGCCCGTAGCCGAGGATGAGCGTGCGTTTGTCTTTGAAAAAATCAACTAAGGCCTGATACATAAGCGTACATTTCCTTTGTATATGACAGAAATTCTTCGGGGATCGCGTTTTCTTCGTTGTATTCCGTCAGCAGCGGCTTGATCGGCTCATGGCCGTCGTAATCCCGCAGCAGCAGCGGCAGCTCATCGCCGCGGGCGATATACTGCCGTCTGGTCTCGGTCAAAGCGGCGTTCACCTCGCGCACGGTGCCGACGCATTCAAACGGCTTGCTTTCGCTCTGACCGGTCAGACCGATGAAATCCACCCGCAGGTCTTCCCGATTGAGCAGATCGGAACCGAAAATGGTTTTCAGTTCTTCCGGCGAAAGGAACGGCGAAAGGATGATATAAACGAACAGGCATTTCGCGCAGCGGCCGCACCAGATGTTCTGCTTGCTGCCCGCGTTGCAGCTGACGAAAACCTTGTGATATTGCTTCAGCGCGGCAAAGCGCGCGGCGATCTGCAGTTCGTTAAAGCAGCGCAGCAGGCTGAAATAGCGGGCGAAGCCGCCGAAATGCGTCTGGATATAGCGGTTGAGATCCTGCTCGAATTCGTAGGATTTGGAATATTGGTGGTTGACCGCCTGCCCCGCCACGCTCGCCTCGTTGGCGCTGCTTTCGTTGGAAAGAACGAGGTTCTGCGCACCGATGAGGTAAGCGCAGTAAAGCCCCAAAAAGCCGACGATGGCGGAAAACGGCGTGTGCCCGTTGAGATAGCCCTGCCGGTTGAGCTCCAGCAGCTCGGGCGCGATGATGCGCTTGGTGCGCACGATGTCGCTTTCCCGCAAGCCGGCGGCCAGCACGCCCTGCGTGCGGGCGAGCTGATCGTTGACGGTGAAGCATTTGAGTTTGTCCTTCTGATCGGCGAGGAGCGAGAGCGTCACGTCGCTGTCCTTGCCGCCGCCCACGGGCACAAGGCTGATCCCGCTCAAGCGGCAGCCCTGCCACACGGGGGAGTCGCCCTCGCTTTTGATCTGAACGAACGAATCAAAGTCGGTTTCGATCTGGTTGCGGTAGAAGAATTCGCCTAAACCCCCCCACCACAGCTTTTTCCACCACAGCGCGTCCTCGTCGCTCAGCCGCCCGCAGCGCACGAGCACGGTGGGCGGGCAGGAGGCTTTCCAGTAGCTGACCAGCTCCACCATGCCCAGCGCAAACAAAATGCTTTGCGCGGAAGGGGAATCAAAATCGTTGATCAGCTCCAGATTGTCGGTGAAAACGGTGGTGGTCGGGTGGAATTCGCACACGCCGTCGAGCGCAAAATCGAACGTGACGGTCACGCCCTGTTCGCCGCGCACGGCGGAATAGCCGTTAAAGGAAAAGGTCGGGTTCTTTTGCCGCAATTCGTTGAAGAAAGGGTTCACAACAACACCCCGGTTCAGTCTTTGGTGATTTTGGTCGGGTCGCCGCAGCACTTTTTGTATTTTTTGCCGCTGCCGCAGGGGCAGGGATCGTTCGGGCCGACCTTCTGCGAGGCGGATTTGCGCACGGGGCGCTTCTTTTCGGTGGTGTCGCCGCCGGCGTTGGTGCCCGTGACCTTCACCTTCTGCTCGCGCTTGGTGTCCTCCTCGGTCCTGACCTGAACGGAGAGCAGCATGCGGATGGTGTCCATGCGGATCTGACGGGTCATGTCGTCGAACATGTCGTAGCTTTCAAAACGGAACACGACGACCGGATCCTTCTGGCCGTAGGCGCGCAGGCCGATGCCGCGCTTGAGCTCATCCATGGCGTCAAGGTGATCCATCCACTTGGCGTCGACGTTGTCAAGCAAAATCTTGCGCTCGAGCAGGCGGGTGATCTCGTCGCCGAACTGCGCCTCGCGCGCGTCGTAACGGTCGTGACCCATCTGAATGAGGCGGTCGAGCAGGTCGGCGCGGTCGGTCACCTCGCCCAATTCATAATCGGGCGGCAGCAGCCAGCCGGTCAGCTCCGCTTTGAGCCCCTCCAGGTTCCACTCTTCCGCGCCCACGGAGGCGGGCAGATAGGTGTCGACGATCTCGCTGAGATCCTCGTCGAGCATTTTGATCAGCGCGGGCTTGAGCTCGTCGCCGTCAAGCACCTGATTGCGCTGCTTATAGATCAGCTCGCGCTGTTTGTTCATCACGTCGTCGTACTGCAGCACGTTTTTACGAATGGCGAAGTTCTGGCCTTCGACCTTCTTCTGCGCGTTTTCGACGATGTTGGAGAAAATCTTGGTATCCAGCGGCATGTCCTCGGGCGCGTTGAGCCGCTCGAGCATGTTCTGGGCGCGTTCGCCGCCGAACAGGCGGGTCACGTCGTCGTCAAAGCTGAGGAAGAAGCGGCTTTCGCCGGGGTCGCCCTGACGGCCGGAACGGCCGCGGAGCTGATTGTCGATGCGGCGGGATTCGT
>CAMJHI010000091.1 GCA_946405475.1 uncultured Clostridia bacterium | reverse complement strand
CTCATAGAAACTCAGGTCGTTATCCTCTTCCAACTTTTGAAGGATCGTCTGATCAGGCACGATGCTGAAGGTGATATGACCGTCCTCGATTTTGTATCGTTCAAGTCCTTCGTGATAGGTTTTTGCCACGCTGTTGTTGGTGACCAGAAAACCGGACATCACGCCGATAAAGAAGACCAAAAACAGAAAAATGGCGATGTATTTGCCGATATCGCCCTTCAATTCCCGAAGGAATCTTTTGTTCAATGGATTTTTCATCGGTCTGTCTCCCATCACCATTCCAGCTCTGCTGCTGGAATCTTGGTTTCGTTGGTGATTTCCTGCATGATCCGACCGTCACGAAGCTTATAGACCTTGTCTGCCATATTCTTGATGGCGTCATTATGCGTTACCATGATGACGGTGCTGCCGTAATGCCGGTTGATCTCTTCGATCAGCTTCAGGATCTCCTTTGACGTACCGTAATCGAGCGCGCCCGTCGGCTCGTCACAAAGAAGAATGTCAGGGTTTTTAACGATGGCCCTGCCGATCGACGTTCTTTGCTGCTGACCGCCGGAAAGCTGCGACGGTATTTTATTTCGCTGTTCATAAATCCCGAGCGTTTTCATCAATTCGTCGACGTCAAGCGAATGCTTGCCGAGATAGGCGCCGACCTCAATGTTCTCCCGAACGGTCAGATTGGGGATCAGGTTATACATCTGAAAAACGTATCCGAGGTGCCTGCGCCGGTACAGCGTCAGCCTCTTCTCGTTCATGTCCTCGATTTTTTCGCCGTCGATCGCAACATACCCCTCGTCGGCTTCCTCGATCGCGCCGATGATGTTCAGCAAAGTAGATTTGCCCGAACCGCTCGGACCCAGCAGAACGACCATCTGCCCCTTTTCAATCGCCATGTTCACGTCACGCAGCGCGTCAACATAGCTGTCACCTTGACCGAAGTGCTTCCCGATCCCCTTGATTTCAACAAAGCTCATGATTAGATTTCTCCTACGGTATCAGCTGGTTAGCGTCAGCTAACTGCATATCATATTATAGTTAGCATTCGCTAACTTGTCAAGAGCCGTTCATCAATTCTGAACTGTTTTATGGGGAAGAAGCCTAAAAAACGGGCAGCAGATCATGACCTGCTGCCCATTCCTATGCTGTTTTCAATAAATCTCATCAAGGATCTCGATCACGTGCGCTACCGTGCCGTCGGTGTTCGGGCGAACGATGCGGTCTGCAATCTGCTTGGCCATGTCGCTGCCGTTTTCGGGTGCAAACCCGATGGCCGCGGCCTGCAGCATCTGCACGTCGTTTTCACCGTCGCCGACCGCGTAACAATCCTTGTGGTCAATGCCAAGCGCATCCGCCAAGTCGAACAGCCCGGAGCCCTTATCGACCCCCTGCTGCAGCATTTCGACATAACGGCCGGTCGTCGGCAGATATTTCACCCACGGGAACCGTTCCGTCAGGAATTGCTGGATCAGAAGCGACTGCTCCTCAGAAAAGAACATGACTTTCGCCCACGGCGGGTCGGCCTGCTCCGGCGTGTCGATCACCTTCACCGGCATTTTCAGCACTTGAAAATGCTCCTGTGAGGTTGGCGAATCGTGCAGGATGTAGCCGCCCTCGTGCGGAAAGAATTCCACCGACGTATCGGGGAACTTTTCTCGCACCGCCTTGATCACCGGAATGATCTCTTCACCGAGCGGGCGCTCAAAAATGACCTTTCCGGCGGCGTAATCATACGCCATGGCGCCGTTGGCCAGCAAAACGGGCGCGTTGATGTAACTGCTGTCAAACGCGTGAAAGCCGTGCTGCGTGCGCCCGGTGCTGACCGTGAATCGGCCGCCGTTTTTTATAAAATAGCCGATCGCCTGCCGCACCTGCGGCGTGATCTCGCCGTTTTCGTCATAGAGCGTGCCGTCGTAATCGCTGGCCAGAAGAACCTTATCGAATTTTCCCATTACTCTTTGATGATCGGAAGGATCGAGAAGCGGAATTTCAGCCCTTCCTGGACACTGAAGCGGTATTTTTCAAGCGTATCCTGCCCGCAGCTCGCCGTGCCGGCGCCGCGCATGAAGCCGTCGATGCTGATCAACGTGGTGTCTTCATCGTGCAGGTCTTCCTGATGCTTCGCTTCGTCGAGGAGTTTTTGCGTGTAGTGATGCGCGCTGAACGAGAAATTGCCCTTGCTGTTGCAGAACAGGAACCCGTCGCCCTCTTCATCGGTGATCTTCAGCCAGCGGGTCTCGCCGTGGTTGCCGTTATCCTGCGGGCGGATATACGGCTCGTTCATGGCGTCGACCGTGGTGCTGTAAACGCCAAGACGGGACTGTGCCTTGAAGTCTGGCAGGTTCTCAAGCTCGCCCAGACCGTAATACTCCACGTTTTCAAAGCTGTGCGGCATTTCGATCATCAGACCGAAGCGCGGCAGATCGTCTTCCAGGAAGAATTTGGTCGGCTTGATGCTCGCCTTGATCTTGACGCAGCCGTTGCCCTTGACCGTGTATTCGATGCGGGACTTGAACAGCTTTTTGCTGCCGACGCAGAGGAAGTGCTCAATGTCGATCTCCACCTCATTGTAATCAAGGCTGTATTCGATATCTTCTAATTTGCAGTAATACTTGTCGTAGCCGTCGTCTTTCCACTTTCTGGCCATGTAGCCGTTATCGTTATCGGTCACGGCGCGGTAGATATTGGGCAGAACGGTCATTTCGTTCTTGCGGTTCTGATTGAGCATCTCTTTGCCGCCGAGCACGTAGGAAACAAAGTCGCCCGATCTCAGGTCAAACACCGCGTCGCCGCCGTCAAAGTGAACGTTCAGGCTGGTGATGTTTTCCTCAATGGTGATGTTGGTGGTGTTTTTGCGCATGAACTTGGTGTAAACCTCGTTGAGCGCCACCTGCTCACCGGCGATTTTGGTGTCGCCGTCATAATAATCGAAATTGACGTGGTATTCGTAATCCTCGTTCAGCTTCGGCAGGTCGATCTTGAACACGCGTTCGGTGCAGGGCGCGATGTCGGGTGACAGCTCCCCGTTTTTGATTTCAACGCCGTTTTTCAGCAGCGACCACCGAATGGTCAGATAGCCGGAGGAACGGAACCGGTTGGTGTTGAGGAACGCGAAGCTGTTGCCGCGCGTGTAGCGGGCGCGAAGAGGACGATAGACGTTCTGCATTTCATAAGCGCCCGTGTGCGGCTTGCGATTGGGGTAAACCAGACCGTCCACACAGAAGTTGCCGTCGTGCTTGCGTTCGCCGTGATCGCCGCCGTAGGTGTATTTCAGATCGCCGTATTCGTGATAAACCGCATGATCCGCCCATTCCCAGATGCAGCCGCCCATCAGGTTATCGTTGGCGTAGAATAACTGCCAGTAATCCTCCAGCGCGCCGGGGCCGACGCCCATGGCGTGGCAGTATTCGCACAGGAAGAACGGCCTTTGCTTGTAGCCCTTGCCTCTGGTGCCGTTGGCGACCTTGCGCACTTCTTCATCGTGCGTATACATTTCGGACACAACGTCATACCCAAGGCGCGGTGAGCGGCAGGCACCTTCGTAGTGAACGGGGATCTCGGGGCAGACGGCGTGCAGGAAATCATAGCACGCATCCTGACATTTGATGCCGCCCGCTTCATTGCCCAGCGACCACATGGCGATGCAGGGGTGATTGCGGTCACGCTGATACATACGCTGAACGCGGTCGATGTAGCGCGGCGCCCATCTGAGATCGTTGCTGATGAAATTGATTTTGCCGATCGGGTCACAGCCGCAGCCGTGGGTTTCGATATCGGCTTCATCCACCACATAAAGGCCGTACAGATCCGCCAACAGCAGCAGATACGGGTCGGGCGGATAATGCGAGGTGCGAACCGCGTTGACATTGAGGCTCTTCATCAGCTTCACGTCTTTTTCGAGATCGGCAAAGCTCATCACGTAGCCGGTCTTTTGGTGAGTATCGTGATGGTTGACGCCCTTGAACTTGATCTTGGCGCCGTTGAACAGATAGACGTTCTTGTTGATCTTTACGTTTTTGAAGCCCAAAACGGCGCGCACGGTCTGCACGGCTTCACCGTCTTTTTTCAGCGTGATCAGCACACGGTAAACGGTCGGGATCTCCGCGTTCCATTCTTCCACGATCAGCCCTTCATAGTTCTGATCCTCGTTGACGGGCTGTTCGCCTTCAAACAGCAGCTCGCCGTCCTGATCGGTCGCTTTCAGCGCCATCGTGTAACCGTCGGTGTCGCCGATGACTTCGACGTTGGCGTTGAGCGTGTAGCCGTCCGACGTTTTTTCAGTGTGCAGATAATAATCGTTGATGTAGGTTGCGGGCAGCTCATAGAGCAGCACGTCGCGGAAAATGCCGTTTTCGCGGAACATATCTTGGCATTCGAGGAACGTGCCGGTCGACCATTTGTGCAGCACGACAAGCAGCTCGTTTTCCCCCTGCTTGACCAGACCGGTCAGATCGAATTCCGCCGTGTTGTGCGAGCCCTCGCTGTAGCCGATGAAGCTGCCGTTGAGGTAAAGATCAAGGCAGGGGCAGACGCCGAGGAAGGCCAGCAGATAGGTCTTGTCAACGTCCTTCACCGTAAAGAGCTTGCGGTAAATACCGGCCGAGACCTTTTCCGGCAGGACCGGCGGCTTGGTTTCAAACTCATAGGCGCAGTTGATGTAAACCGGCGGCTCATAGCCGGTTCTCTGCCACGTAGAAGGGATTTTTACGGTGTCAAACGCCATTTCGTCGGTGTTGACGATCTGCGGGATATCGGCGGAATCGGAGAAATAACGGAAATCCCACTCGCCGGAAAGCACGTGAACCAGATCACTCTGATACCGTTCCTCGGCATATGGTGTCGCGCAAAGCTTATCCGCGTTGGAATACGGAATGAAATACGCTCTGCCTTCGCGTTTGTTGATCTGATAGGTGTCAAAATTGCGGTAGTTTTCGGTGTTGATCAAATAATTCATACAGTCACCTCAATGATAAAGTTAGGATCAGGACGCGGTGCCGAGAACCGAAAGTCGCCCGGTGTCACGGTCATAATCGAAAAACTGCGGATATTTCGGGTCGGAATGAATGGTCGGCTGACCGTCATAATCCAGAACCCAATAGCAAAACGCGTCAACGTCCCCGCCGAAGGAGTGGTGAATGATGCCGCGGATGAACCAGGTGGATTCGGGATACAGGCAGGTCGATGCGTCAACGACGCGGTCGGCGGACAGATGGTTGTGACCGCAGTTGACCGCCTGCTTGTAATCGTCGCCCAGCGTTTTGCCAAACGGCGCGACCGTCGCCCCGACGGAAGCGTGCTTCGCGTCGACCATGCCGTCAGACTGATTCACGGAAGAAGAAACGATCGGGATCGCCGGACGGTCATAGGCGGTCAGAATGGCAACGCCGATGCCGTCAGCTATCGCGGAATCAAGGATATCCTTGATTTTGGATTGCACGTTGTTGATGTAATAATCGTTCTTTTCGACGAGAATGCGGTATTCCTCCGCCGGTGTGTCGCCGAACACAAATTTGCGGCAGGCGGCATAATCCTTCGCCGGGCAGAACGACCAGATGCCGGGCAGCATGAAGACGAAATCTCTCATTTCAGCGCAAACCGTGTCGATCATGTTCTTGATGAGCACGTCGTTGGCCAGCTTGCACACGCCGTCGGTCAGATAAACAGCCTTCAAAAACTTCATCAGACCGCCGACCCAGGCGTAATCGGTGCCGTAGACCATGTCGCAAACGTAATTGGTCAGCGAATCCGGATTGATGTGCACCTTGCCGTTGAACAGCTCGCCCACAAAGTCCATGCCCTGGAAGGCGCTGTCGGTGAAGAGCAGCTTGCTGACTTTGTCGTGGCCGTATTTTTCAAGGTAGCTGAGCAGCACGCAGCTGCCCATGCTGTGCGAGTAGATCCGGATCGTATCGCAGCCGGTGTTCGCTAAGATCTCGTTGATGCGGTCATTGAGCAGATCGGCGGTATCCAGCGGAGAATAGCGCCAGTCATACGTGAAAAAGTATTCGCCGCCCTGCTCATAGACCTCGGCCGAGGTCGTGTCGGTATCGGGCTTGGGCTCAATGCCGACGTTATAAAGCGAAGTGGTGTTGGGGCGCATTTTGCAGGGCTCAAAAATGCCGTTGACCGCCTTGCACAGGGCTTTGGCGGCGCCGTCCCAGCTGCGCATGAGGATGCCGTTGACCAGCAGCGGAATGATCGCGCTGAGGATCGACGATTTGATCCTGTCGCCGGAGGGCGGGAACGCGGGCGAACCGTCATCCAGGAAAACGAGGTCGCGCGTGTTCATGCCGGCCACAAACAAAACGGGCGGCTGCTTCTCCTCCTGCGCAAAGGCAAGTGAAGACAGGGAAAACAACAGTGTCAGGCAAAGAAAAACCGAAATCAGCTTTTTCATGCAGTCTCCTCCCCCATCAGGAAATCTTCAACTGGTTCCAAAGGCTGTTGATGTAAGCGAGGGTTTCGGGATCGAGGTTCTGGAAATACTGCATTTTGCTGGTGATCTCCTCCGGCGGATAGATCACTTCGTTGCCGCGCAGCGAATAATCCGGGTTCGAGGTGACCGCCGTGTGCGGAGAACCGTAATAGATCGCTTCGGCGTTGGCCAGCGCGACCTCGGGTTCAAGCAGGAAATTGATATAGAGCTTGGCAGCCTCGACGTTGGCGGCGGAAGCGGGAATGCAGACCGAGTCGACCGAGGCGTTGCTGCCTTCCTTCGGATAAACGAAGGCAAGGTCGGGGTTGACGTCGTGCATGGTCAGAAAGTCGCCGGAATAATACGGCGCGATGGCGGCGTTGCCGCCTTCCATCTTGTTGAACACTTCATCCATGACGTAGGACTGGATGAGCGGCTTCTGCTCTTTCAGCTTGGCAAAAGCGGCGTCCCAATCTGCCTTGTCGTTGGTGTTGACGTCCTGGCCGAGGTAATACTGCGCCACACCGAAAGCGTCGCGGGAGTTGTTGAAGTTGAGGATGTTGCCCGCATATTTCTGATCCCACATCACGCCCCAGCTGTCGGGAGAGCCTTCGACCATTTTGGTGTTGTAGATCAGGCCGACGTAGCAGAACTGATACGGCACGGAGTATTCGTTGGCCGGGTCAAAGTAAAGATCTTTGAATTCGTCGGCGATGTACTTATAGTTGGAAAGCGCGGTCACGTCGAACTTTTGCAGCATGCCCTCGCGGATGAGGCGGGCAATCATATAATCGGACGGAATGATGATATCATAAGCCGCGCCGCCGCTTTTGAGCTTGGTGTAAAGGCTCTCGTTGGAATCGTATTCCGCGTAATTCACCTTGATGCCGGTGAGCTTTTCAAATTCCTTGTTCACGTTCAGCGAACCTTCGGAACCGTCGGAAATGTACTGACCCCAGTTGTAAACGTTCAGGACCGTGCCTTCATAGTCGCGCGGGTAGCTGGCTTCCACCTTCAGGGTAGAAGCGCCGCTTTTGCCGCAGCCGAACAGGCAGGCGCTCAGCAGAACCACGCAGAGCAAAACAGCAACAATTCGTTTCATGACATCAAACCCTTTCTGAATTATCGATGGACTTTATTCTTTTTTTCTGCCCGAGCCTGGGAAAAGTTGACCAGAATGAGCAGAATAAGGATAACAAAAAAGATGATCGTTGACAGCGCGTACATATCCGGCTTGACCGTTTTTTTGGTCATGGCGTAGATACGCAGCGGCAGCGTCTGGAAATTGGGACCCGTGACAAAATAGCTGATGATGAAATCATCCAGCGACAGCGTGAACGCCATGATCAGCCCGGAAAACACGCCGCTCATAATCGAGGGCAGCGTCGAACGGAAGAACGCCTGAAACGGCGTGCAGCCGAGATCCTGCGCCGCTTCCTCCAGATGCGGATCGGTCTGGCGCAGCTTGGGGAGCACGTTCAAGATCACGTAAGGCAGGTTGAACGTGATGTGCGCGATGAGGATCGTGCCAAAGCCGAGCACGCTGGTGACGTGAAGCAGCCGGCCGGCGAACACGAACAGCAGCATCATCGAAATACCGGTCACGATGTCGGGGTTCATCATCGGGATGTTCGTGATGGACATGGTCGTGGATTTGAGGAACTTTGAGCGCATGCGGTCGATGCCGACAGCAGCCGCCGTGCCGATGACCGTTGCGATGAGCGAAGACAAAACCGCG
>CAMJHI010000090.1 GCA_946405475.1 uncultured Clostridia bacterium | reverse complement strand
GATGTAGTAGAAGTTGAGGCCGCTGTTGATGGAAAACGCGCTGAGGAACTGTTCGAGCGTGATCAGCAGCAGAGGCTTGTTGGTGATGAGCGACTTGATGCTGTCGCGGATCGCGGGCTTTTCGACCGATTGGATCACGCGCTCCTTGGCGACGATGACGAAATAGAAGGCGAGACCGCCGGCCACCAGCGTGGTGAAAACGCCGCCGCTGACGTAAAGGGAACGCATGCTCACTTTCAGCGCGCCGTGGTCGACCAGGTCGATGAGAACGCCCATGAGGATCTCGGGAGCTTTTTCAACAAAGCCGCTGAAGAGATTCGCCTGCGTGATCAGACGGGTGCGCTCGATGATGTTCGGGGTGATCGTGGCCAGCATGCCGGTGCGGGCGATGTTGTTGAGCGACCCGGCTAAGTTGGAAATGAATTGCAGCACCAGATAGGCGACCAGCTTTGGCATGTAGTGCGAACCGGTGCCCGCAAAGATGTAGGGCATGAACCAATAGATCAGGGTCAGCGCCACGCCGGGGATCGCGTACAGGATCAGATAGGGCCGGAACTTGCCGAAACGGGTTCTGGTTTTATCGACGAGGGCGGCCAGAAACACGTCGTTGATGATATCCCAAACGCCGATGACGCCGTTGACAAAGGTCTGGAACGCGAAGTTGACGATCAGAATATCTGTCAGGAACACGTCACGATATTTGTCAATGTTAAAGCTCATTGAAATATCGTACATGACGTAGGCCACGGTTTCTTTTGAGCCGACGTAACGCCGGTTGTGCTTGTGAGGAACTTCATGCACCTCTTCCACAGTTGAAACCGCTTGAGCTTCCGCTGCCATGGGCACCACTCCAATCAAGAAATATTTAATTAATTGTAACAGATTCTATATTGTTTAGCAAGACTTTTTATAAAAAAACAGCGGACAAGGGTCGAAATGGTTCGATCCCGTCCGCCGGTTCACGTTTTGCTCTGTCACGTCATGTAAGTGTTCTGATTCAGCCCGAAGCTCACGCGCAGGGCGTTGTTGATGCGGTTCATATCGCCGTCGCTGAGATTGCCCATTCGCTCCTTGAGCCGCCGTTTGTCGATGGTGCGCACCTGTTCGAGCAGCACGATGGAATCCCTCGCCAGTCCGCTGCCGTCGGAATGCACCTGAATGTGGGTCGGCAGCCCGGCTTTATATTTCTGACTGGTGATGGCGGCGGCAATGACTGTCGGACTGAAGCGGTTGCCGACGTCGTTCTGCACGATCAGCACGGGGCGGATGCCGCCCTGTTCCGAGCCGACGACCGGGCTCAGATCTGCGTAATAGATTTCTCCGCGTTTTACGTTCATGGTATCACTCTCCGATCATAATCCTTTGCGGTACTGTTAGTGTTGCCGAAAAACGGCACGCTTAATCATCGGGAGCGATTTTTTGTGCCTGTCTCATTCTCATTTTATTCGCTGTGTTTGAATCTGACTGTCAGATCGGGCGAAGCCATTTCAAAATACAGCGGCAGCAGGCTGTCCTGATCCATGGTCAGCAGATAGGCGTGCCCGTCGATCGTGCCGTGAAAAACCAGCGTGTTTTCTTTGCGGTTCACGGCGGTCAGAGGCTGCGCGAGCGCCCGGCTGAGCCAGTACAGAAAGCATTGCTTCGGTTCGGGCAGCGCCGTTTCACGCTCGCTTTGACCGAATCGCACGCTGACGCTGTCCCCGCGGCAGGTCATCGTCATGCCGCTGATTGCCTCCGGCCATGAAAAAACCGCAGCGCACTGCTCCGGCGCGACCGTCAGCCCGGCTTCATAGCGAAGACCGTTCTGCTCGACGGCTGCGGGGCAGCAAAAGCTGCGGTTGATCGCAACGGCAGTCGGTTCTTTGGCGCTGCACCCCACCGTCATCATCAGGATCAAAACAAAGAGCAGGGCGGGCAGGCGCTTCAAACCGATTCCTTCTTTCATTCAAAATCGGAGAGTACCTTGGGCAGCAGCGAGATCATGCTGCTCGGCGTCATGCCGTGGATCGAGTATTTGCGCGCGGCGCGGTCGCCGACGGTTCCGTGCAGGAACACGCCGGTCACGGCGGCGTCAAAGCGGCTCAGCCCCTGTGCGATCAGCCCCGCGATCATCCCGGCGAGCAGGTCGCCGCTGCCGCCGCGTGCCATGCCGGGGTTGCCGGTGCGGTTGACGTAGACCCGTTCGGGGCTTGCCACCACGGTGGCGGCACCTTTGAGGACCAGCACGGTGTTATATTTTTGCGCAAATTGCTTTGCCAAAGCAAGACGGTTTGCCTGCACCTCGGGGATGCTTACCCCGAGCAGGCGCGCGAATTCACCGGGGTGCGGGGTCAGCACCGTGCGGGAACCGATGCTCTCCAGTTCATGTATATTCCGGCTGATCAGGTTTATGCCGTCGGCGTCGAGAACGATCGGACCATCAGTTTCGGGCAGCAGTTCGCTGATCAGGCTTGCCGTGCCCATTGTCTGACCGAGCCCGCAGCCGATGAGCAGCACCGATGCGGTCTTCGCTTCCTTTTGCAGCGGGTCGATGGCGGCGCGGCTGAAAAAGCCGTCCGTACAGCAGGGGAGGGGCAGCAGCACCGGTTCGGTCAGCTTGGCCGCTACGGCCGGGTAGGCTGCGTCCGGGAACGCGGCCGTGACCAGCCCCGCGCCGATCCTGACCGCGCCGTTGGCCGCCAGCACGGCGGCGCCCGCGTAACGGCGGCTGCCGCATACGCTGAGCACTTTGCCGAAGGTGCCCTTGTTGGTGTCCCTGCGGCGTTTGGACAGCTGCACTTCTTCGTCGGAAAGCGTAAAGAATCCGGCGTCGTCCACGCCGTCACAGCTTTCTTCCTGGATGCCGATGGGCAGCGCGATCACTTTGCCGCAGTGTTCGGCGGCGGGATAGAGCAGGTGACCGGGCTTGCAGAAGCTGATGGCAAGCGTGACGTCCGCCATGATCGCGTCGCGGCATGCGTTTGCCGTGTCGCATTCCACGCCGCTGGGCACGTCCACGGCGAACACGGTCGCGCGGCTTTCGTTCACCGCGCGGAACAGCTCCGCCGTCGGCTCGTCCGCCTCGCCGTGAAAGCCGAAGCCGAACACCGCGTCCACGATCACGTCGGCCGCGGTCACGGCCTGTCCGGCGGCGTCCTTCTGCTCCTGCCAATCCAGCACGGCGGCACCGTCGAGCTTTTCAAACATCACGGCGGCGTCGTCCGCCTGCGGCAGACCGTTTGTCAGCAGTACGTGGATTTTTTGAAAGCCTTTTCGGCGCAGGCGCCGCGCGATGACAAAGCCGTCGCCGCCGTTTTTGCCCTTGCCGCACAGAATCACGACAGAGCACGCGGGATCAACGGCTTGTGCGATCGCGTCAGCGCAGGCCGCACCGGCGTTTTCCATCATGGTCAGATAGGAAAGCCCGCCAGCGGCCGCGTTCTGTTCGATTTGCTTCATCTGGGATGAGGTGACGACTCTCACTTCACGATGCCCTCCAGGAAGTTCACTTCAAACACCTTTCCGCTCGGGTCGATGCGGAAGGTCTTGATCTCGTGCGGGTTGAAATCGACCGTAAAGGCCGCGTCGAGTAGGTCGCACAGAAGATTTGCCCGCGTCTTCCGACCGGCCGATTCAAAGCAGCGCAGCACAACGGCGCCGCTCTTGTCTTCGCTGAATTTGAACGCCGTCACGATGATGTTCGGCTTGCTGATTTCCAGAAAGCTCTTTACCTGCGGCTCACCCTTGCCCTTGTGGTAGCTTTCGCTGACTGTCACGGGGCGGCAGTTAAACCGCGCGGCGGCGAGCATGATCTCGCTCTCTTCCGCTTCGCCCTCATGCGGCAGGATCGCGTATTCAAACCGCTGCAGCCCTTCGTCGCAGAAGTTGAAATCGGCGGCGGGGCGGTGAGAATAGTGATCGGCAAAAATGACGTTGCGCAGGGCGGTCAGGCGAAGCTGCGTGCCGGGGCAGTCATAGCTGTATTTGCCGTCGTTCATGATCGCCAGCCCGATGCGCCGACCCTGCGCGTCGGTCGCCGTCACGTCCGCCCATTGCTGCGCAGGCTCCTCGTCGCCGTCGCAGGGGCGCTTGATGAAGCCGCAGGGGATCTCATAGGTCGAGATCTCGTCCGTTCCGCCAATGTCAAACGGCAGCTTGAGCATGGTGAACGGCTCGCTCCAGTTGGCCTTGCATTTGACGCGCAGCAGCTTTTTGCCCTGCGTCAGGCAGAATTCCTGTGTGAAGGTCGACGTGTTGAAGGCGTATTTGATTCTTACCGAGGCGCGCAGCGGGCCTTGCTCCACGCACTCCACACTCGTCACGTTCATCGTGCCCTTGATGTCGTGGAATTGGAACACGTTGTGCGCCCAGGTGTCGGTTTTGTGGTCGTCGATCACGGTCGGCACAGCCAGCACGGCGTTGGCGGCGTAATCGACGCCGCTTGTTTTACCAAGCAGCTTTCGGATGCCGCCCGTCGCTTTGTCGAATTCCACGCGGAGCAGGTCGTTTTCCATGGCGACGACCGGTTCGGCTTCGCAGGTCAGCCCGGAGGTCAGCGGTGCGGTGTCGTCTTCAAAATACAGCCAGTAGGTGGCGTAGCCCATCGCGGGCACCTTCGCCAGAAACAGCGTGTCAAGGTGACTGTCGTTCGAGCGGGAGGAACGGACGTTCTGGAACAGCACGTCGCTGCCCTCGCTGTCGGTCACCCGCTTGGAATCGTACAGCGCGCGCACCGGCATTTCGATGGGCTGTGAAAGCGGGTTGAACACGACGATCGGGCGCGGAAAATCACGCCGCGCACCCAGATGCCGCACCTCGCCGCACACCGGGTCTGACACGCCCTCGATCCACGTGTCGATCTGTCTGGCGATGCGGATGACGGCGCTGTTATAAATACGGGCGGCCACGTCAAGGGCATAGCCCTCGCTTTCTTTCACATCTTCATATGCTTCCATAATGGAGCAGCCACACAGAATATCGTGGAACTGGTTGAAGCAAACACGCTCCCACGCTTCGGCAAAGGCCTTGGTTTCGGCCTTTGCGCCCGCCGTTTTGACGGCGATGGTGTTGAACTTTTCGGCGGCGGTCAGACGGTTTTCCGCCTTGCGGTTGAGCTGCTTGACCAGCGAGGTCGCGGAATAGCAGCCGCTCGCATGGTGCTGCAGGTCGTCCGTCCACACCGGGATATCCAGCGGCGTGCCGAGCATGTCACGGAAAAACTCGTCGGGGCTGGAGAACTTCAGCGATTCATAGCCCTCCGTCTGCATTTTTTCGATCAGGTGTTCGATGTCGCCGCGGGTCGGTCCGCCGCCGTGGTTGCCCACGCCGTAGAACAGCATCATGCCGTGGCCGTCGTTTTCGGCGCGGCGCAGCAGATCCTCCGCTTTTTCGTCAATGCTGTCTTTTCCGCTGGCGGTGTAGCTGCCCGTGATGCGGTAGGTGAGCACGCGGCTGCCGTCGCTGCTGTCCCACCAGAACAGGTCTTCGGGCGCGTTGGGGTTTTCGCGCGTTTCGGGGCGCATCATCACATAGGCGCACATGCCGCCCTGGCGCAGCAATTGCGGCATCATGGCGTTGTGGCCGAAGGAATCGACGTTATAGCCTGTCCGGCAGATCTTACCGAATTTTTCATAATAATAAAGCTGGCTGTAAAGCGCCTGCCGCGCAAAGCTTTCGCCCGAGGGCATGTTGCAGTCGGGCTGCACCCACCAGCCGTTCACCGGCACCCAGCGTCCGTTTTTGACCATTTTCTGGATCTCGGCGAACATGTCGGGATCGAGCTCTTCCACCCATTTATAATAGGCGGCGGAGGAGCAGGTGAACACGAAATCGTCGTATTCGTTCATACGGTCCAGCGCGCTGCGGAAGGTCTGCAGCACCTCGCCGCAGCCCTCCTGCCACCGCCACAGCCAGATGGGGTCCAGATGGGCGCTGCCGATGAGATGGATCCTGGATTTATTAACCTTTCTCCTCCTTAATCTTCAATGAAGCCGTAATACAGGCCGATCCAGTAGGCGAACGTGTAAACGTAACAGCTTTCCAGATAATTGATGCCGCCGGAATCCTCCTCGCAGAAGCTCCACGGGTTGCGGTCGTATTTGGCAATGAAGCGTTCATCCGGCTGCAGCAGGAACGAGGTTTCCTCATACCCGCCCCAGCGCAGCTTTTTGGCCACGTCGAACCGCGCGCCCAGGCTGACGCCCGCGGCCAGGCGGCTCATGTTCGTGCGTTCAAACCATTTGGCGGCGGCTTTCAGGTCAATGGTATCCCAGCCGCAGCAAAGCGCATAGGGGTATTCGTAGCCGGGGCAGTTTTCGCGGCAGACGGTGCCGTGCCAGGAACGGAAGCCTGCGAGGTATTTTTCACGCAGGGTTTCATCCTTTTCCAGCATGAGCAGCCCCCAGAACGAAACCACGGCCAGCATATTGTCGCCGTACATCAGCTCGCTTTCAACGTCGCCGTTTTCGGCCAGCGACGCCTGAAACGCCCGCTCATAGTGCTTGGTGGTCAGGTCGGCGTAGCCCATTTCAACGAGCTTGTCATATTCCTTCTGCCATTTGTCATAGTCGCCGGTCACGGCCTGCGTGACCTTCATGTACATTAAAATTTCGGCGGCGTTGAGCGGCGCGTCCGGCCAGCCGAACATGGTGTTGAAATAGCGCGGGCTCCATTTGGCCCAGGTGGTGGGGTTGCCGTCGCATTCCATGAGCTCATAGCCGTTTTTTACAATGTGCTCAGCCAGCCGCGCGGCGGTGGATTTGAGCAGCTCGTCCAGCTCCGGATCACCCTCGCCCAAGAATTTGTGCGCGAAATAAATGTGCAGAAAATGCAGGCTGATCTCGTCGCTGCTCGTGTCGCCCTTGTAGATCAGCCCGTCGTCCTCGTAGCCTTTTTCGGTGTAGAGGCGGCGCAGGCGCTCGGGAATGGGCGCGGGCGCGTCGATCTCGACCCCGGCGAGACCTTTCTTTTTGGAAAAGCTCGTTTCCAGGCAGACGGCCTTGTCGCCGCTCAGGCGGTAGAACAGCCCGTCGTCCGGCACAGGCTCGTCGGGCGTCAGATAGCTTCTGGCCACGAATCCGTCGCCGCGCTTGGAAACGTGCATGAGCAGCAGGCAGGCTTCGCACGCACGGGTCGCCACCTTGCGCGCCTGCACGGTTTCGGGGTCGTTTTCACCTTTTTCGCGCTTGAGCACGGCGTAGCGGAAAATTTCGCCGATGGTGAACCCGGCGGTGAAGCAGCCGTCGTTGTCGGAATGTCCGTAGGGCACGGCGGAAGATACGTCGCGCGCAACGGAAAGCGCCTTCTGGCTGACCATGCCGCGGCGGTCGACGGCCTCAAGCGTTTCGTTGAGCAGCACGTTGGCCTTTTCCCGCGGCGAGACCACCTTCATTTTCACGTGAACCACGCCGGTTTTGGTCAGCACCCACACGCCGTTTTCGCCGTCAGCCACCAGCGACTGCACGTGGTTATCCGGCAGATAGCGGTTGGCGGAAAAATACATCACGCGGTCTTCTTCGTCGTGCGCGTCGGGGTACCAGCGGGTCAGCCCGCCGCTTGAACCGAGCCAGAGCGCGCCGTCGGCGCTGACAGCCGAACAGGTGTAGTCGACTTTGCGCGAGGGCAGGGGAACGCGGATGCCGCTCAGATCAGGCACGGTGTGTTCCGCCTGAAACAGCGATTGCGGTATGGTGGGATCATCTTTTTGATAGAACGTACAAAAGCGGTTGGGGGTACTGCGCAGTTTAACCGTTTGTTTCATGTTCTCCTTCATTCCTTTCTGATTCCTGTGCCGGGCGGAGCCGGCCCATAAATAACCAATCCTATTATATTAAACATACGCTCTGATTTCAAGTGCTTTGTTCGTCATTTTCATCTTCGGTCTGTTCCTCCTCCTGCAGCGGCTCGATCCCGCCGCTGATCAGCGTCTGAAAACAGAAATCCCGCAGCTGTGTTTCAAAGCGGATGCCCTCGATATGCAGGCAGCGAAACGCCGCCGCGCTGTAATCGCTCAGACGCCGTTCCAGGTAATCGTCGGAATGCGCGGCAATGAGAATCTCGCCGTCCTCCGTTCTTTCAAGGACGATCACGGTGTGATAAAACCGCCCCTCTTCATTTTGCAATTGAACCAGATCGCCCGGTTCAAGCCGTTCCGGTTCGACCACCGAAGCGAAC
>CAMJHI010000089.1 GCA_946405475.1 uncultured Clostridia bacterium | reverse complement strand
CCTGAAGGAACCTATCAGTTGTTGTCGTTGGGAACGTCTTCGTAGGGCGCTTCGTAGTAGCCGTTGGCGTCCGTGCCCGCGCTGCCCGCGCTGCCCGCGTCGCCTGCGCCGTTCTGCTGCGCCTGCTGCGCGGCGGCGGCCGCTGCCTGATAAAGCTTGACGGAAACGTCGTTGACGACCTTGGTCAGCTCATCCAGACGGGACTTGACAAGGTTCATGTCTTCGCCCTTGAGCGCTTCTTCCAGCGCCTCGGCCTTTTCGGTGATGCTCTTCTTTTCCTCTTCGGAAATCTTGTCGCCGTTTTCCTCGACAAGCTTCTTGCTGGAGTAGACCATCTGGTCGGCGTTGTTGCGGGTGTCAACGTCTTCGCGGCGTTTCTTATCCTCTTCCGCGAAACGGCTGGCATCCTGAACGGCCTTTTCGATGTCTTCCTTGGACATGTTGGAGGAAGCGGTGATGGAAATGGACTGTTCCTTGTTGGTGCCGAGATCCTTGGCGGAAACGTGAACGATGCCGTTGGCGTCGATATCGAAGGTCACTTCGATCTGCGGGATCCCTCTGGGTGCGGGCGCGATGCCTTCCAGATGGAAAATGCCGAGGGTCTTGTTATCGCGCGCAAACTCACGTTCGCCCTGCAGCACATGAACCTCAACGCTGGGCTGATTGTCGGCCGCGGTGGAGAAGATCTGGCTCTTTTTGACGGGGATGGTGGTGTTGCGGTCAATGATCCTGGTGTTGACGCCGCCCATGGTTTCAATGCCGAGGGACAGCGGAACCACGTCGAGCAGCACCATGCCCTTGACTTCGCCGCCGAGCACGCCCGCCTGCAGCGCGGCGCCGATAGCGACGCATTCATCGGGGTTGATGCCCTTGAACGGCTCTTTGCCGATGAACTTTTTCACAGCGTCCTGAACGGCGGGGATACGGGAAGAACCACCGACCATGAGGACCTTGCTGATCTCGCTGACGTTCAGCTTGGAATCGGCCATTGCCTGACGGACCGGGCCCATGGTCGCTTCGACAAGGTCAGCCGTCATTTCGTTGAACTTGGCGCGGGTGAGGGTAGTTTCCAGATGCTTCGGGCCGGTGGCGTCCGCCGTGATGAACGGCAGGCTGATGGTGGAGGTGGTCACGCCGGAAAGCTCGATCTTGGCCTTTTCGGCGGCTTCCTTCAGGCGCTGCATGGCCATTTTGTCGCCTCTGAGGTCGATGCCCTGCTCAGCCTTGAAGGTGTCGGCCAGCCAGTCGATGATGCGCTGGTCAAAATCGTCGCCGCCCAGGTGGTTGTTGCCGGCGGTGGCCTTCACTTCCTGAATGCCGTCGCCCATTTCGATGATGGAAACATCGAACGTGCCGCCGCCCAGGTCGTAGACCATGACGATCTGATCGTCTTCTTTGTCGATGCCGTAGGCCAGCGCCGCCGCCGTGGGCTCGTTGATGATGCGCTTGACCTCCAGACCGGCGATCTTGCCGGCGTCCTTGGTGGCCTGACGCTGGGAGTCGGTGAAGTAAGCGGGCACGGTGATGACCGCTTCGGTGACCTTGTCGCCCAGATAGGCTTCGGCGTCCGCCTTGAGCTTTTGCAGGATCATCGCGGAGATCTCCTGCGGGGTGTAGCGCTTGTCGTCGATCTTCACGCCGTAGTCGCTGCCCATCTGACGCTTGATGGAGGAAATGGTGCGTTCGGGGTTGGTGATGGCCTGACGTTTGGCCACCTGACCGACCATTCTTTCGCCGCTCTTGCTGAACGCGACGACGGAGGGGGTGGTTCTCATGCCTTCCGCGTTGGCGATGACGACGGGCTCGCCGCCTTCGATAACAGCCACGCAGGAATTGGTCGTACCTAAGTCAATACCGATTGTTTTTGCCATGATGATTTATCTCCTTTTTGTTTTTTCTGAATTTGTTTTGTTAATGGTTTGTGATCAATTGGCCACCTGTACGGTCGCACAGCGAATGACGCGGTCGCCGCATTTGTAGCCCTTGGAAAAGACCTGCGCCACGGTGCTTTCACCGAAGTCGTCGCTTTCAATGTGCATCACGGCGTTGTGCAGGCTCGGGTCGAACGGGTCGCCCGCTTCGCCGAACGGCTCGGCGCCCAGCTTTTTGAGGATGTCGCCGAACTGCGTGAAGATCATTTCCATGCCCTTTTTGTAGGCGTCGTAGTCGGCGTTCGTGTTGGAGGCGGCGCGCTCAAAATTGTCGAGCACCGCTAAAAACTCGCCGAGGATGGAGGCTGTGATATCGCCGTTGAGCGCGTCCTTTTCGCGCTGGGTGCGCTTGCGGTAGTTGGCGTATTCCGCCGCCAGATAGAGGTACTGGGCTTTTTGTTCCTCGAGCTGTTTTTCCAGCTCGGCAACCTTATCCGCCTTTTTCTTGCTCTTTTTGGGTTCCTTTTTCTCTTCTTTTACTTCTTCCTTTTCTTCGGGTTCGGTGGCCTGCTTGTTTTCTTCTTCCGCCATCGTTATTCTGTCCTTTCTTTTCCGGAAACCTCTGAATGCACGGGATTCTTGAGAGGTGACCTTAATCTTCCAGCGTTTCGCTGAGAATTTTTCCGACAACGCCGGAGATGAACTGCATGTAGGGAATGAGCTTGGCGTAGTTGAGCCGCGTGGGGCCGATGATGCCAAGCGCGCCGCTGCGGGAGCCGTTGACGTCGTAACGGGAAATGATGACGCTGGAATTGCTCAGCTGCTTATACTCGTTTTCCGTGCCGATCTTCACGTTCAGCCCGTCCTTGTCGCCGGAAGCGATCAGCTTGGTGAGCGGTTCGCCCTTGCGCAGCAGCTCCATGATGTCGACCACGCTGCCGCTGAGCTCACGGTGATTGAACAGGTTGGACTGCCCTTCCAGCAGCACGTCGGATTTGAGCGCCTCGCTCGCCAGATCGGCCAGCGCCACGAAGTAGGGCGACATTTCCAGCGCGTATTCGCCCAGCGACGCCACCAGCGTTTGCAGCATCACCGTGCCGATCTCCTCCAGCGGCTTGCCGATGAAGTGCGCGGCGCACACGGCGTAAAACCGTTCCACCGTCTGCTGTGTGATCGGCATATCGCCGCGGCAGGCCTTGCTTTTGAGCGTACCGGCGGAGGTGAGCAGCACGACCATGGCCGTGCGGTTGCTGACCGGCACAAATTCGGCGCGGCGCACGCACGCCTGTTCGCCCGTGGGCAGGGTGGTGATGGCGGCGCAGTTCGTCAGCCGCGCGATCACCTCGCCCGCTTTTTCGAGAAGCTGTTCGGGGTCGCCCCGCCCGGAGGCCACGCTTTTTTCGATGCTCTCGCTTTCGTTTTTATTCACCTCAAGCTTATTCATCAGCTTGTCGATGTAATAACGATAACCGAGGGTGGACGGCACGCGCCCGGCGGAGGTATGCGGCTGTTCGAGGTAGCCCATCTCGACCAGATCCGCCATTTCGTTGCGGATGGTCGCGGAGGAGACCCGGAAATCGAGCTCGCCCATCAGCGTTTTGGAGCCGACCGGCTCGCCGGTGCGGATAAAGCTTTCAACGACCGCCGCCAGTATTTTTTCTTTGCGCGGCGTCATTTCCATGTTGGTTCCTCCTTTCAGTGCGAAGTTTAGCACTCGTTAGCTTTGAGTGCTAACTTTGTCACTATCATATAACCTCCCGACGAATTTGTCAAGAGGTTATATTGTTAAGATTTTCTAACGAATTGATTTTCCGCTTATCGGGCGACGTAACCTTCCTGCACCACGAGCTGCTTGCCCTGCGCGGAGCAGATCCAGTTATAAAGAATGCGGGCGGGCGCGTCCTCGGGCAGATCCTTGGGGATGACCACGTAGAAATCGTTCACGAACGGATACGCGCCGGAAGCGATGGTGTCGTTGGTGGGCTGGACGCCGTCGACCGCTAAAATTTTGGCGGTGTTGAGCTTTTCGCCCTCCATGTTGGTCAGATAGTAATAAACCGTGTAGCCCAGCGCGTCGGCGGCGTTTTCATAATCCGCCACAGCCTCGAGCAGGCCGATCATGCTGCCGATCTGCTGATCCTTCGCGGGCTCGATGAGGTCGTCGCCCAGATTGATGATCTTGTCAAACAGGGTCTGGCTGCCGCTGTCCTTGTTGCGCTGATAGGGAATGATGGCGGAATCGCTGCCGCCCACTTCGCTCCATTTGGTGATCTTGCCGGTGTAGATATCCTTGATCTGCTGCGTGGTGAGGGAAGCGACCTTGTTTTCTTTGGAGCAGATGAACACGAGCGCGTCCGCGCCGACAGCCGTCATTTCCCATTCAAAGCCCTTTTCTTTGGCGTAGGCCAGCGCCTGCTCGGAAGGCTCATAGGCCAAGAGGATATCGAACTTGCCGTCAACGAGCGCGTTGTAATTGTCGGTGGTCGAGCCGGTGAAGGAGATCATGCCGTCCGCCGTTTCGCGGTCAATGCCCAGCACGCTGGAGGTGACCGCCTGCCCCAGAGGCTTGGCGGCCAGCGAGCCGCCCATTTTGGGGTAATTTTCCTGCGTAAAGGTGAAGTTGCCGGTGGGCTGCGCCGTTTCGACCTCGACCTTGGTCGTGGCGTCGGCGGTCGTTTCCCGAGTCGGTTCGGTCTTTGCGCCGCAGGCGGCGCAGGCCAGCAGCGAAGCCGCCGCCATCGTCAGAGCCAACATACGTTTGAATGCTTTCATGAGAAACCTCCGTATAATAATGTAATAATATAATAGACTTTCTGAAGGCAGGGGATCAATCCTGATAGGAATACGGCATGCGCAGCAGCGTTTTGCCGGCCGGATCGATCACCGTCGTGATATTATCCTTGAGGGTGAGCAGATATTCCCTGCCGTCGATTTCATAGGTCGCGGCGTAATCGCAGTGATCGCGGACGACCTTGCCGGTCTGCACGTCCATCACCAGATAGGGCTGCGTGACGGCTTTTTCTTCCGCATAGCGGTAGAACGTCATATAGCGCTGATTTTCGCTGTTCAGACCGCCGCCGTCCTGGAAGCATTCATACGTGCCGTCGAAGAAGGTGTAGGTGAACACTTCCTTGAGCGTTTTGGCGTCGATGACGTGCGAGATCTTGCGCTTTTCGCTGCCGGTGATGATCTCGAACGACCCCTTATTCAGGAAGCCGCCGAAGCGATCCGCCTGAGCAAACGTCTTTTTCACCGTGCCGTCGCGGGTGAAGAGGCAGCCGTTGCCGTCGCTGTCCTTGCCAAAGAACAGGTTCGTGTTTTCGATCAGATCCACCTCGATCAGATCATGGCCTTCGGCTGTGATCTGCCTGTCGTCGGTCAGCGTGTAATACTGGGCTTCCTCCATGCCCATGGGGCGGTAGATCAGTTCGCCGTCGAACAGATAGAGAATTCTGGACTCGGCGTCGCTGCTGCTGAGTTTGGCGACCGGCTTGAGATCCATATCGCAGACCGTCGTAGTCCTGCCGTCGCTGTAAGCGATAAACTTGTCGCCGAACAGCTCGACGCGCTTATATTTCGGCTGGAGCAGCCAGCTGCCGTCGCGCCGGATGACGCCGTAGGACAAATCGGTATCATACTCGTCGGTGCTCCACGGCTTTTTCGTTTCGACCGTAACCACAAAATACTGCGCGCTGCCGTACAGGGCGATCTGCCCCTTGGTTTCAAGGATCGTCTTGCCGTTTTTATCCAGCAGCGTCGCCCGGCTGTCCGCCCCGCCCATTTTGGTGTTCATGACGAACAGACCGGTGTCGAACGTGCCTTCAAACTGCTCGATATTCTTTTTGGTGAACAGCTTTTTGCCGTTGTAATCGTAAACGTCGGCCGTCCGGCTCTCATATTCAAACAGGACGATGCGCTGATCCTTCACGGAGGAATAGGTCCAGAGCGATTCCTCGTATTCGCAATCTGCCTCGATCACCCATTTTCCGCTGACAGGCAGGATCGTTTTGTGAAAGCTCTCCTTGCCGCCCTGCATGCCGGATCGGCTCAAAAAGATCAGGCCGTTGTCAATGTAGGCGTAATCGAACACCGCGTCGGTGATCACCGTGCCGTCCGCCGTCATCAGGCCGAAGCGCGGGTATTTGCCGTTGAACGACCAGTCCTCGTCATCCCCGTTATACACGCTCTTATACGTGCGGTAGTCGCCGATATACGGCACCACCGTGCCGTATTGGTCGGACGGCTTGAACGAATCGACGTACCGGTCGGTCATGCGCTTGTAAACCGTGCCGTCGTAATACGGCCCGATCTCCGGCAATTCGGCCAGACGGAAAAACGGCGTATCGTCGGACGGCGCGGAGGATTCCTCCACGACCGCCGCCGTCGTTTGCGGCGCAGGCTCGGTCGGCGCGGTCGTTTCCTCGGGCTTTTTGGGTCCGAAGGAACAGGAGCAGAGAACGGCCAGCAGAAGCGGGATCGTTACAACAAGCGTGATCGCCTTTTTCACATCATGCCCCCCTTTCAAATCATTCACTATTATAACGCTATTATTCCGATTAATCAAGATAGGCGCAGGGCATACGCAGCAGCACGGCGCCGTTCTGATCCAAAACAACGCATTGGTCGTTACGGATGGCGGTGCAATAGGTTTTGCCGTTCACGATAAAGAGGTCGGCGACGCTGCACCGGTCGAGAATGACTTTGCCGGTCTCTGTGTCATAGACCTGCGTCAGACGATCCTCGTTCGTGTCCTCGATGGGGTACGCGGTCAGGATCGCATAGCGCTGCGCATCCTTTGGCCTGATTCCCATGTCGAATTTCTGATTGTTGGCTTCATCGCGGGAAACGAAGCGGAACACCTCCTGCTTCGTGCCGGGGTCGATCACATGAGTCGTCGTTTTCTGCTCGCTGCCGGTGTTGACCTCAACCATGCCCTCCCAATTGCTCGCATAACAGGAAATTCCTTGCGGAAAGGTCTTTAAAACCGTTCCGTCGCGGGTGTAAAGATAACCCGTACCGCCTTCATCCAAGCCGAAAAAGCAGCCGGATTCTTCGCAGAAAAAAGTGTCGAACACTGTAACGCCTTTGGGCATGATCGGCTTGCCGTCGTTAACGGCATACCACAGGCGTCTGGAGGTGTCATGATCCCATTCGTCGAAGATCAGCTCACCGTCACAGCATTTGATGGTCGGCGCGTCATAGCCGGAACCGTCCAGACGGGCGATCGTGTCCCGGTTCGTGTCGGAGACCTCAACCTCGTACCCGTTGTCAATGGCAAAGAACCGGTCATGGAACACATACGTTCTATCATAAATGGGCGGGACCACCCATTCGCCGTTCTCGTCCAGAATACCGTATTTCGTAACGACGTCGTCCGGCTTCTGTGTTTGGATACCGCCGACAAAATAGTGGCTGCTGCTTTCGCCCAGCTCAATGTAAATGTCCTTGAACGACCATATCTCTTTGCCGTTCATATCCAGCAGAATGGTTTTGTTGACGCTGTCTTTACTACACCTCAGCAGGATACGACCGGGCTCATTGAGCTCCCAATCATAATAATACCACTCCTCGGCGGTGGTAAACAGCTTTTTGCCGTTGTAATCGTAACCGCTCACCCTTTCTCCGTCGCAGACAAAAAAGCGATCATATTGGGGGCAGGCGCAAACCCAGTTGCCCTCCGACCAGTTCGGATAATCGATTTCAAGGCCCCACTTGCCGCTGCAGGGCAGGATCGTTCGGTAATTTACCCCCTCATCATTCTCCATAACGCACCTGTCCAGAATAATCAGACCGCCGTCCATGTAAACACCATCATAGACCGCGTCGGTGATCACCGAGCCGTTTACCGTCATCAGGCCGTAGCGCGGCTTCTTCCGGTTGAAGTAGCACTCGTCGCCCTCTTCTATTTCAACACTCTGAAAGGCACGATAATCGCCGACATACGGCACCACCGCGCCGTATTGGTCGGATGGCTGAAACGAGTCGACGAAAGCCTCCGTCAGGCGCTGATAAACGATCCCGTCGTGATACGGCCCGATCTTCGGCAGGTTGGCCAGCTCAAAATAAAGCGTCTCACCCGGGGCGGATGAGTCTTCCGCCTGCGCTGCAGTCGTCGTTTCATCGGGCTGCCTGCGGGGAACGGAACAGGAACAAAGCGTGAGCAGAACGAACAGGAACGACACCAAAAGCGCCATGCATTTTTCCAAAAAGATGCCCCCCTTGCTGTGTTTTCCCCATCATAGCAAGGCCGCCGCTGATTGGCAAGCGTTATGACAACATTGTAATTTCCGATTGATTTTTTTTACAGGGCTG
>CAMJHI010000088.1 GCA_946405475.1 uncultured Clostridia bacterium | reverse complement strand
GCATAAATGGTGTCGAACGCCAAGGAGGATTTGCCCGAGCCGGACAAGCCCGTGAACACGATGAGCTTGTCGCGCGGGATCTCCACGTTGATATTTTTCAGGTTGTGCATCCGCGCACCCTTGACAATGATTTTTTTCTCTTTCACGTTTATTTACCCCGTCTTAATTTCTCGATGCGGTCGCGCAGATAGGCAGCGTGCTCGAATTCCAGAATTTTGGCCGCCGCCTTCATTTCCTGCGTGAGCTGCTTGATGAGCAGCTCGCGCTCGGCGCGGGTGAGTTGCTTGTCGGTCTTATCCTTGTAGGTCACCCGGCCGGAGATCTCCAGCACGTCGCCCACGTCCTTGATGATGGTTTTGGGCACGACGCCGTGCGCTTCGTTGTATTCCATCTGGACCTGCCGCCTGCGGGCGGTCTCCTCCAGCGCGCGTTCCATCGAGGGCGTGACGCTGTCGGCATACATGATGACCTGCCCTTCGGCGTTGCGCGCGGCGCGCCCCACCGTCTGGATCAGCGACGTTTCGCTGCGCAGGAAGCCCTCTTTATCCGCGTCTAAGATCGCCACGAGCGACACCTCCGGCAGATCGAGCCCTTCGCGCAGCAGGTTGATGCCCACCAGCACGTCAAATTCGCCCAGCCGCAGGTCGCGGATGATCTCCATGCGTTCGATCGTGTCGATATCGTGGTGCATATAGCGCACCTTAATGCCTAAATTATCAAAATAATCGGTCAGGTTTTCCGCCATTTTTTTGGTGAGGGTGGTCACCAGCACGCGCTGTTTTTTGGCGACGCGCTCGTTGATCTCGCCCACCAGATCGTCGATCTGCCCTTCGGTGGGGCGCACGCTGATCTCCGGGTCGAGCAGACCCGTCGGGCGGATGAGCTGCTCGGCGATCTGCGCGCTCCTTTCTCGCTCAAATTCGCCGGGCGTGGCGCTGATGAAAATGCGCTGATGGGTGCGCTCATAGAATTCGTCGAACGTCAGCGGGCGGTTGTCGTAGGCCGACGGCAGGCGGAAGCCGAAATCGACCAGATTCTTTTTGCGCGCGCGGTCGCCGCCGATCATGCCGCGCACCTGCGGCAGCGTAACGTGGGATTCGTCGACCAGCAGCAAAAAATCGTCGGGGAAATAGTTGAGCAGCGTGAACGGCACCGCCCCGGCGGGCAGACCCGCGATGACGCGGGAATAGTTTTCGATGCCCTTGCAAAAGCCGGTTTCGCGCAGCATTTCCATGTCGTATTCCGTGCGCTGCTTGATGCGCTGCGCTTCGAGCAGCTTGCCTTCGGACACGAACCAGTCGTACCGTTCGGCCAGCTCCTGTTCGATGCGGCCGATCGCCTCTTCCATTTTGTCGCGCGGGATGACGTAGTGCGACGCCGGATAGATCGCCGCGTGGTTGAGCACCGCCTTCACGTCGCCCGTGAGCGCGTTGATCTCGGTGATGTGGTCGATCTCGTCGCCGAAAAATTCCACGCGGATGGCATTCTCACTGGAATAGGCCGGAAAGATCTCGACCACGTCGCCCCGCACGCGGAACTTGTTGCGCACAAAGTTGATATCGTTGCGCTCGTACTGGATGTCGACCAGCTTGCTCAACAAAGCGTCACGGTTTTTGGTCATGCCCGGGCGCAGGGAAATGAGCATGTTTTTGTAATCGAACGGGCTGCCCAGCGTGTAGATGCAGCTCACGCTCGCCACGATGATGACGTCGCGCCGCTCCACGAGCGAACAGGTGGCGGAATGGCGCATTTTGTCGATCTCGTCGTTGACGGCGGAATCCTTTTCGATGTAGGTGTCAGTCGTGGGCACGTAGGCCTCGGGCTGGTAATAATCGTAATAAGACACGAAATATTCCACCGCGTTTTCGGGGAAGAATTCGCGGAACTCAGTGCAGAGCTGCGCGGCGAGCGTTTTGTTGTGGGCGAGCACCAGCGTGGGGCGGTTCACCTGCTCGATGATGTTCGCCATGGTGAAGGTCTTGCCCGAACCGGTCACACCCAGCAGCGTCTGTTCCTCATAGCCCCGGTTCACGCCGTCGACCAATTTGGCGATGGCCTGCGGCTGATCGCCCATGGGTTTGAATTTGGAATGAAGCACAAAATGATCCATGACGGCTCCTTGTCAAAACAGTTTGATTATGGTATGATTAAGAATGGAGTGTGAAAACGAATGAAAAGCTTTACGGTCAACGGCAACGACGCCGGACAGCGGCTGGACAAATTTGTGACCAAGGCCGTGCCCCGGCTGCCACAGAGCATGCTGTATAAATACATCCGCACCAAGCGCATCAAGGTCAACGGCAGGCGCGGCGAGATCTCAACAAGGCTGCAGACCGGCGACGTGATCGAGATGTATATCAACGACGAGTTCTTTGAGCCGGTGCAGAAAACCTATGATTTTATGAGCGCGTCGAAAAAACTGGACATCCTGTATGAGGATGAGAATATCCTGCTGCTCGACAAAAAGGTCGGACTGCTGTGCCACCCGGACGATCACGAATACGTCGACACGCTCATCGCACGGGTCGAACGGTATCTGTTTGAGAAGGGCGAATACGACCCGGACAAGGAAAATTCCTTTACGCCGGCGCTTGCCAACCGCATCGACCGCAACACCGGCGGCATCGTCATCGCCGCCAAAAACGCGGAAAGTCTGCGAATTCTGAACCAGAAGATCAAGGACAGAGAGCTGAACAAAACCTATCTCTGCCTGGCGCACGGCCACTTCGACAAGCCGCAGGCGACGCTGACGGCTTACCTTTGGAAGGACGAAAAGAAGAACAAGGTCACCGTCACCGCCCGCCCCGCCCCGGGCGCGAAAGAGATCCGCACACGGTATGAGGTGCTCGACGAAAAAGACAAGCTGAGTCTGGTGCGCGTGGAATTGCTCACCGGGCGCACGCATCAGATCCGCGCGCATTTCGCCTTTCTGGGGCACCCGCTGCTCGGCGACGGCAAATACGGCACCAACGCGCTCAACAAGGAAAAGGGCTACAAAAAGCAGTGCCTGTATTCCTACCGCCTGCAGTTCGCGTTCACGACCGACGCGGGGCTTCTCAACTACCTCAACGGGCAGTGCTTTGAAGCAAAGGACGTGTGGTTCGTGCGAGCGTTTTACGACGGAACGTTATGACAGCATGGCGATAAACCCGGCTTCGTCGATCACGGTCACGCCGAGCTCCCGCGCCTTTTTCAGCTTGCTGCCGGCTTCTTCACCGGCCAGAACATAATCGGTTTTTTTCGATACGGAGGAAGAAACTTTTCCTCCGTATTTTTCTATGAGCGCGCCCGCTTCGGCGCGGGTGTAGGTGGGCAAGGTGCCGGTGAGCACAAAGGTCTTGCCCGCGAAAATATCGCGCTCGATCTCGCGCAGGGAACGCATGTTCAGCCCGAGCTCTTTCAGATTGGCAATGAGCGTTTGGGTCTGCGGCAGCGAAAAATACTGCGCCGCGCTTTCCGCCATGATCTCACCGAAGCCTTCGATGGCCGCGATCTGTTCCGCATCAGCCGCGGCAATGGCGTCCATGGTGCGGAAATGGTCGCACAGCAGCTTGGCGGATTTTTGCCCGATGTGGCGGATGCCCAGCCCGAAAATGAGCTTATATAAATCGTTCTGTTTGGATTTTTCGATGGCGTTGAGCAGGTTTTCGGCCGATTTTTTGCCGAAGTTCTCCAAGGTGATCAGCTGCTCTTCGGTCAGGCGGTAGATATCCTCCACGCTTTTGACCAGACCGGCGTCGACAAGCGCGTCGGTCACGGCCTCGCCCAGAAATTCAATATCCATCGCGTCGCGTGAGCAGAAATGGATGAGACTGCGGCGAAGCTGCGCCGGGCAGTCGGAATTGGTGCAGCGGATCGCGGCTTCCTCCGCTTCGCGCACGGTGGGCGCGCCGCAGGAGGGGCAGAAGGCCGGGATGCGGAACGGCTCGTTCCCGCCGTGCTTCACCACGGAAAGCACCTCGGGGATGATGTCCCCTGCCTTGCGCACCAGAATGACGTCGCCCACGGCAGCGCCTTTTTCGTCGATGAAATCCTGATTGTGCAGCGTGGCGCGGCTGACCGTGGTGCCCGCCAGCTCGATGGGGTCGAACACCGCCGTGGGGGTGAGCACGCCCGTGCGGCCGACGGCGATTTCAATATCGCGCAGAACGGTCTGCTTTTCTTCGGGCGGATATTTGAACGCGATCGCCCAGCGCGGGAATTTGGCCGTGCTGCCCATGGCGCGGCGCTGCTCAAAATCATCGACCTTGATGACGGCGCCGTCGATATCGTAAGACAATGAATCGCGGCTTTCGCCGATTTTGCGCACCTGTTCGATGGCTTCTTCGATGGTATTCACCCGGCAGTAGCCCGGCACGGTGTGAAAGCCGAGTTCCGCCAAAAAGTCGAGCGACTGCTTATGCGACGTGAGCGTTTCACCCTCAAGCTGCTGAATGTTGAACAGGAACATATCGAGCTTGCGGCTGGCGGTCACGGCGCTGTCTTTTTGCCGCAGGGAGCCCGCCGCCGCGTTGCGCGGGTTTTTGAACGGCTTTTCGCCCGCCTCATCCTGCCGCGCCACCAGCTCGTTGAAGCTGGCGCGGGGCATATAGACCTCGCCCCGCACCTCGATAAAAGGCAGCGCTTTCGGCAGCTCACGCGGCACGGAGGCGATGGTTTTGACGTTTTCGGTGATGTCCTCGCCCACGTCGCCGTCGCCGCGCGTGGAGCCGCGCACCAGCACGCCGCTGCGGTATTCCAAACTGACGGACAGCCCGTCGATCTTGGGTTCGACCACGTAGGCGACGTCGGAAACGCTCTGGCGCACGCGGCGGTCAAAATCGAACAATTCCTCTTCGCTGAAGGCGTCGAGCAGGCTTTCCATGCGCACGGTGTGCACGACGGGGGTGAATTTGGCGTCCGCCTGACCGCCCACGCGCTGGGTCGGCGAATCCTCGCTTTGCAGCCGCGGGTCGCTTTCCTCGAGCGCTTTGAGCTCGCGCTGGAGCATATCGTATTCATAATCGCTGATCTCGGGAGAATCCTGATTGTAGTAGCGGTCGCTGTGGTATTCCACGAGCCGCCGCAGTTCTTCGACTCTGGCTTGTTTCGCTTCAAAATCGGTCATGACGATCTCCTCACGGTTTGTTTCATATTAGTTAATTATACCAAATATTTGTTCGCTTTTCAACTTTTTGCGGAAAACTCATAGTTTTTTTATATTATGGGTACTATATGAGGAAATATGTGGTATAATGAAAATGTTATATTGTACCCAATTGAAAGGAAAGGATTTTTTCGATGAATTACGCTTATTCCCTCGCCTCCCCCGTTCCGGGGCTGCGGTTTTGCTCCGTGAACACCGAACAGAATTTCAAGGTCGCGGTCATTTCCGTGCGGTTCGCCCTGCCGCTCACCGGTGACATCGCCGCGCGGGCGCTGCTGCCGTACCTGCTCAAGCGCACCTGCAAAAAATACCCCACGCTCACCGCGATGAACCGCCGCTTGGCGTCGCTCTACGGCGCGATGCTCAATGCGGGCGTGAGCAAAAACGGCGAAGCGCAGGTGCTGACCTTCAGCATCACGTCGCTGGAGGATCGCTTTGCGCTGGACGGTGAGAACATTTCCTCCGACCTGACCGACCTGCTGCTGGACGTTTTGTTTGAACCGAACCTGACCGACGGCGCGTTTGCTGAAGAGGACATCGAGCGCGAAAAGCGGCTGCTGATCGAGCGCATCGAAAGCGAGCTGAACGAAAAGCGTTACTACGCGCTCAAGCGCTGCACCGAGATCATGTGCGAAAACGAGCTGTATTCGCTGGATCGCTGCGGCAAGATCGAGGACATCCGCACCATTGATTCCGACCGGCTGAAAAAAGCGTGGCACGAGATGCTGTCCAACGCGGTGATTTTTGTCACCGCCGTGGGCAGCATGAACGCCGAGGTGATCCGCACCCGTTTTGAGCAGCGCTTTGACAACGTCGACCGCTCGCAGATCAACGACATCCACACCGAATTCATCACCACGCCCTACGAAACGCACCGCGTTCGGGAAGAGCTGCCCGTCAAGCAGGGCAAGCTCGTCATCGGCTACCGCGCGGGCATGACCTATGCCGAGGACAACGACGCCGCCATTAAAGTGATGGCGGATATGTTCGGCGGCGGGGTCTATTCCAAGCTGTTCACCAACGTGCGCGAAAAAATGAGCCTTTGCTATTACTGCTCCGCCGGGTTCAACGCCGCCAAGGGGCTGATCATGGTGCAAAGCGGCATTGAAAATGAAAACGAGCAGAAGGCCATCGACGCCATCACCGACCAGCTCAACGACATGAAACAGGGCAACTTCACCGCCGAAAATTTGGAGGAATCGATCAAGGGGCTCACCAACCTGATCGGGGGCGTGTGCGACACGCCGGAGGGCATCGACCGCTGGTACTCGAACCAGATGCTGGACAGCACGATCGAAACGCCGGAGGAATACGCCGCGCGCATCAGCGCGATCACCCGCGAGCAGGTCATCGCCGCCGCCCTGATGGTGGAACAGGACACGATTTATATGCTCGCCGGAACGCTCACCGAGGAGGAAGAAAGCGATGAGAACTGAAATCTACAACGAGCTGCTCGATGAAAGATATTACCACATCGTTCACCCGACCGGGCTGAACATCTACGTCATGCCCAAGCCCGGCTATTCCGGCGCCTACGCCGTGTTCGGCACCAATTACGGCTCCATCGACACCAAGATCCGCACCGAAAACGGCGAGATCGCCGACATTCCCGAGGGCACGGCGCATTTTCTGGAACACAAGCTGTTTGAAAGCGAAGACCTCGACGCGTTTGAGCGCTACGCCAAGACCGGCGCGAGCGCCAACGCCTTCACCTCGTTCGACACCACCTGCTACCTGTTCAGCTGCACGGGCGATTTCAACGCCTCTTTGCGCATCCTGCTTGACTTTGTGCAGTCGCCCTATTTCACCGAGCAGACCGTCGCCAAGGAGCAGGGCATCATCGGACAGGAGATCACGATGTACCGCGACGTGGCCGACTGGGAGGTGCTGTTCAACCTGTTGCGCGCGCTCTACCACAAGCACCCCGTGCGCATCGACATCGCCGGCACGGTGCAGTCCATCGCGCAGATCACGGCGCAGACCTTGTATGACTGCTACAGCAATTTCTACAATCTGAACAACATGGCGCTGGCTGTTTCCGGCAACGTGGATATTGACGAGATCGAAAAGATCTGCGACGAAATGCTCAAGCCCGCCGAGCCGTTTTTGTTCGAGCGCAAGCCCGCCGACGAGCCGGACGACATCCGCACGGACTATATCGAGGAACACTTAAGCGTGGCCGCGCCGATCTTTTCGCTGGGCTACAAAGAAAATTACGGTCTGCCCAAGCAGACCCTGAAGCAGAAGATCGCCGTGGATATCCTCATGGAGATCATCGCCGGTACGACATCGCCGCTTTACAACGAGCTGCTTGAAAAGGGGCTGACCAACACGAGCTTCGGCTTCGAGAGCTTTTTCGGCTTCGGCTACGGCGCGTCGATCTTCAGCGGCGAATCCAAAGACCCGAAGGCGGCGGCCGAGCTCATCCGCACCCGCATTGCCGAAATCAAGGCCGCCGGCGTTTCGCAGGAGGATTTTGACGTGATCCGCCGCAAGCTTTACGGCCGGCTGATCATGAGCTTCAACGACGTGGACGATATCGCCAACACCTTCATCAACACGCACTTTGACGGCGAAGGTATTTTTGACCCGCTCGACGTGTTCCGCACCATCACCAAGGACGACGTAAACGAAGTGCTTCACAGCATGATGCGCGGCGACCACGCGGCGCTGTCCGTCATTTATCCGATCGAACAGGAGAAATAACGCTATGGATTCCACAATCGTAACCTTCACGGGGCTGGATCACGAATTCACGGTCAGCTCCATTCTGGCGCAGTTCAGTTTGTTCGGCCACGACGTCACCATCCGCTGGTATGGCGCGATCATCGCCTTCGGCTTTCTGCTCGCCGTGCTCATGGGCGGCCGCATGGCCTATAAATGGAAGATGAGTCTGGACAAAATGATCGACGTGCTCATCTACGGCACGCTGCTGGGCATCATCGGTGCAAGGATGTATTACGTCATCTTCCGCTGGTCGTATTATTCGCACCACCTCGGCGAGATCGTACAGATCTGGAACGGCGGGCTGGCGATCTACGGCGGCATCCTCGGCGGCCTGCTC
>CAMJHI010000087.1 GCA_946405475.1 uncultured Clostridia bacterium | reverse complement strand
CTCCATTTTTTACGTGAAGTTTTCATTCATGGGGGGATTCCTCCTTTATCACTGCTGCCTTGCGGCAATCACGAATTTGACGATTCATGCTGAGAGCTCAACATTATGTTCAGTATACACCAAAGCATCATAAAAGGAAAGAGAAAAAAGCAAAATTTACGCTTTCTTAAAAAGAAAGCAGGCTCCCGAAGAAGCCTGCCGCACAGGATCAGAAGCGAATGGAGGAGCTGCCGCCCTTCACGCCCAGCGCGTCATACTGCTGCCAGCAGGCCGCCTGACCGTAGGAAAGCGCGTGCGCCAGCAGACCCGGGTAGCCGCCGGTTTCCACACTGAGGTCTTTGGCATACTGCCCCAGCAGCGTCGCCAAGCTGAGATAAGGCACAAAATCGGCGCTGTCGGCCATGCGGTGCAGGGTGCCTTCCCGCGCCGTGTCGGCGATATAGGGTGCGCCCATGGTGAGCACGTAGCTGATGGTATAATCTGCCTTCATGGCGGAATCGTCGGCAAACTGTTGCGCGATCATGCCGCCCAGGCTGTGGCCGATCAGCACGATCTCACTGCCCTTGGGAACGGTTTCTTTCGCCTTGGCGATCACCGCCGAAAGATAGGAATTGGGCATGGAGCAGCCGCTGCGAATGGCGTTTTGCAGGCAGGTGATCTCGTCCTCGTTCCATGAATAATCCGACCCGCTCAACGCAATGAGATAAACGCCGCGGCCTGATTTGCCGCTTTCATAGAGCGCTGCGCGCCGGATGGTGATGACCTCGGATTGTTCCAGAATATAATTTGTCGCGTCGTTCACGTTGCTGATCTGTTCCGCCCTGGCCAGACAAGGCAAAGCAAAGGCCGCCAGCAGGCAAAAGACGAGCAGGATGGATACGGTTCGTTTCATGGTGATGCCTCCGAAAAAATCATTTTTCTGTATTATACCGCATTTTTCCACATTTTTCAAGACAGGAAAAATGCCGCCCTTTCGGACGGCATTGGAAAAGCGTTTTAATCGTCGACGCTGTTGTCGGTGGCTTTGGCGTAAAGCGCCTGCACATCGGCGGAGGGTTCGGAATCGATCAGAGAAACCACGACCGCAAGAATGAAGCAGCAGATGAAGCCGGGAATGATCTCGTAAACGCCGGTCTTGCCGGAAAGGAAGATCAGCCACAGAATGTCGACCAGCGTGCCGCCGACGATGCCGGCGATGGCGCCTTTATAGGTAAAGCGCTTCCAGAACAGCGAAAGCAGGATGACCGGGCCGAACGCAGCGCCGAACAGACCCCACGCATTTTCGACGAGGCTCATGATCGCCTGCGCGCCCTCGCCCTTGCTGGAGGCGATGAAATAAGCGACCACGGAAACGATCAGAACAACGACACGGCCGATCCAGAGCAGCTCTTTATCGGAAGCGTTCTTTCTGAACACCGGCTTGTAGATATCGCTGGTGAAGGAAGAGGACGCCACAAGAAGCTGCGAGTCCGCCGTGGACATGGATGCCGCGATGATGGCCGCGAGCAGCAGACCGGCGATGAAGGTCGGGAACAGGCGGCGGGCAAGCTCAATGAAAACAAGCTGCTGATTGCCATTTTCGAGCAGTTCTTTGGCAAGAACTTCGTTGCCGAACAAAGCGATGCGGCCGAAATAGGCGATGACGATGGCGCAGGTCAGCGAGATGACGACCCAGATGATGGCGACCGTCGCGCTCTTTTTGACCATGGACGGCTTTTTGATGGACATGAAGCGCACGATGATGTGCGGCATGCCGAAGTAGCCGAGGCCCCAGCCGAAGCCGGAAGCGATATCCTGCCAGGAAGCGTTGAAGAGACTGGGCACGAATTCATAAGTCGTTCCATCGTAGGAATAGACTTCAGAAAGCAGGTTCGTGTCGTAATGGCCTCTGAGCGCCATAATGATCGGCACTGCCAGCAGAGCGATGAGCATGAGCGAGCCCTGGAAGAAATCCGTCCAGCAAACAGCCTTGAAGCCGCCGAGGAAGGTGTAGACGATGATGATGGCGGCGAAGATGAGCATGGCCGTACCGGGCGCAAGCGACGGGACAAGAGAAGTGAACACCTTGGTGCCGGCAACAAACGCGGAAGCGACGTAGAGCGTGAAGCTCACCAGGAACACGACCGCGCAGATCACGCTGAGCACGTGGTTATGCGCACAGAAGCGGTTGGACAGGTACTGCGGCACGGTGAAGGAATCGCCCGCCGCGGCGGAGAATTTGCGCAGCCGCTTGGCCACAAAGATCCAGTTGAGAATGGTGCCGATGGCAAGGCCGATGCCGATCCACGCCTTGCCGAGGCCGAACGCCAGAATGCTGCCGGGCAAGCCCATGAGCAGCCATGCGCTCATGTCGGAAGCCTGCGCGCTCATGGCGGTGACCCAAGGACCCATGCTGCGGCCGCCTAAAAAGTAATCTTTTTCGCCGCTGCTTTTGGACTTGAGGAAGAAAAAGATACCGACACCGAGGACAAGCAGAAAATAAAGGGCAAACGCAAGAATTTCGCCGGACATTTGATCTCTCTCCTATTCTTATGGATAAAACATACTTGATTTTACTATATCACTGCATGAATGTCAAGATTTTCCCGGAAAAACTTGTAAGATTATCCGTTTCCATGCAGCAGCCGCGCGACGGCACTTGCGAAGAAAGACAAAATATGGTATGATAATTCTATAATAATCATTTCTGGAAGTTGCTATGGAATCCATTCACTTTGAAGCCCTCGGCCGCGGCGTTTTCGCCGCCACGAACGAAACGCACACCTTCGGCACCGACGCGCTGCTGCTGGCGGATTTTGCCGCCCCGAAACACAAGGAACGGGTCTGCGATTTGTGCAGCGGATGCGGGATCGTACCGCTGATTTTTCTGCGCGGCAATCCCGAACAGGATCTGACGGCGGTGGAAATCCAGACCGAGGCCTGCGATTTGATCAAAGCGGGCCTCAAACAATCGAACAAAGAAAACGCGATCCGGGTCGTGAACGCCGATCTGCGCGAATTGCAATCTCACCTGCCCTGCGGTGAATGCGATCTGGTCACGATCAACCCGCCCTATTTCAAAGTGGGCAGCGGCTACGCCTGCCGCACCGCCGAACAGCAGATGATCCGCAGTGAGATTTGCTGCACGGTGGAGGATTTTGCGCAGTGCGCCGCCCGTCTGCTGCGCAGCGGCGGAAGGCTGTGCCTGTGCCACCGCCCCGAACGGCTGACGGACGTGATCGCGGCGCTGCGCGATAACCGGCTGGAGCCGAAACGACTGCGGTTCGTCACCGGCGACTCTGACGCCGCGCCGTGGCTGTTTTTGCTGGAGGCACGCTCGGACGCGGCCAGCGGGCTGATCGTCGAAAAGCCGCTGAACATGAAAAACGAAGAAGAAATGAAACGAATCCTCGGCGAATATGCCGAAAAGGAATGATAACATGCTTTATATCGTCGGTACGCCGATCGGGAATCTGGGCGATCTGTCGCCCCGCGCCGTTGAAGCGCTGAACAGCTGCGACTTTATTGCGGCGGAGGATACGCGCGTGACCATGAAGATTCTCAACCATTTCGGCATCAAAAAGCCGCTGGTGAGTTATTATGAGCACAACAAGCTCGAACGAGGGGAACAGATCTGCGCGCGGCTCGCCGCCGGCGAAAACGCCTGCCTCGTCACCGACGCAGGGATGCCCGCCGTATCCGACCCCGGGGAAGACCTCGTGCGGCTGTGCCATGAAAAAGGGCTGCCGGTCACGGTCGTGCCGGGTCCCTGTGCCTTTGTCAGCGCGCTGGCGCTGTCGGGCATGCCCGCCAAACGGTTTTGCTTTGAAGGCTTTTTGAGCGTGAATAAGGTCGACCGCCGGGAACATCTGGCGCAGCTGAAAAACGAACCGCGCACCATGTGCTTTTATGAAGCGCCGCACAAGCTGGCCAACACACTCAAGGATATGCTTGAGGCATTCGGCGACCGCAGCATCGCCATCGTGCGCGAGATCACCAAAATCCACGAAGAGGTCATTCACACCACGCTGTCCGAAGCGAGCGCGGACTATGCCGAAAACCCGCTCAAGGGCGAGATCGTGCTGATCGTGGCGGGCGCGCCCGAGGAACAGGAAGAAGCGCTCACCCTTGCGGACGCAGTGGCACAGGCGAAACGGCTGATGGAAAAGGGCGTGAGCATCAGCGAAGCCGCCAAGCTCGCCGCCAAGGGAAGCCGCTTCAAAAAGGGCGACATTTATAAACAACTGCTGGAGGAAGAGACCCATGCTTGAAAACATGAGAGAATACTGGTATTTGTATCTGGTGCTGCTCGGGCTGATCGTGCTCACGGTGTTCGTCGTAAAAAAAGCGGCGGAGGCCTCCAAACGCACCCATGGGCGCAATCAGGCGCTGCTGGCCAAAGCCAAACGTGAAAAAGAGCTGCGCGACACCTACGCCGAGCTGACTGAAGAAGTCATCGCCGCGGCGCCGGCCGACGCGCTGTTTAAAGGCGTGGCGCTGATTCTGGAAAACAAATGCCAGAAGGCAAGCAGCACGACCGCCTTTTATGACGGTCTGACCCGCCCGCAGCAATTGATCTACGCCGCCTACTACCTGCTGACCGACACGAAGGACGCCCCGCTTTCCGCGTTCTTCCGTCAAAGCGCGCAGCCGCTCACCGGCGACGCCGCCGAGGCGGCCGCCGAAATGTTCGACGATCAGACGGCCGGAACGGTGAAAAAGATGTTCGACTGCTTCGATGAAGAAAACGAGAGTGCGTCGGTCGTTCCCGAGGTGATCGACGAACTGGACAGGCAATTTCAGGCGCAGGCAGCGGAAAACGCCTTCTATTTTTCCTGCGGCGAATATATCAAAAAAAATCCGTCTTTTTTCATCAAGACCGTTGACAGCACAAATGAAAAGTGATATGATAGCCCCAATCTCAACAGGAGGAACGACACGTGGCTTTGGTTTTCAGCATCGCTATTATCATTATTAGCAGCATTATCATTACCATTGATAATGCTTCTTTGCGTTGTGCTGAAACCGCCTGAACCGTTCCGAAAGAACCGCCTTCAAGCCTTGCAGCATCACGCTGCAGGGTTTTTTTTACGGCAGAAAATGATAGGAGGAAACAACAATGAGCACGACTACGGAACTGCAAAGCATCGCAGGGCGCATCCGCGAATTGAGAACCATCATGGGTCTTACCCCCGCGCAGATGGCAGAGATCACCGGCGTAAGCCAACGGGAGTATATTGAAAGCGAAAACGGTTACCGCGACATGTCGTTCACCTTTTTGCACAAGTGCGCCACCGCGTTCAAGACCGACCTGTCGGCGCTGGTCACCGGCGAAATGCCCAAGCTTTCCAAATACACGCTCCTGCGCAACGGCGAGGGCATGCCCATCCGCCGCAAGGAAGGCTTTGAATATCAGCACATGGCGCCGCTGTTCAAGGACCGTCTGATCGACCCGTTCCTGGTCACCGCGAAATACAGCGAAAAGCTTGAAAACGCGCCCATCGCCTGCACCCAGCACGACGGGCAGGAATTTGAATACATCATCAGCGGCCGGCTGAAGGTGCAGATCGACGATCATGTCGAGATACTCGGCCCGGGCGACAAAATGCTGCTCAACTCCTCCCTGCCCCACGGCATGGTCGCCATCGACGGCGAAAACTGCCAGTTCATCAGCGTGGTGGTCAAGGGCAGCGGCACTTCCTCCACTCTGCCGACCCTGCCGGAAATGAGCGAGAGCGCCGACGTCGGCAACGGCGAGCTGCTGTATAAGCGCTACGTCAACGAAACGGTAAACGAAAAGGGTCTGCTGACCGATATTTCCTTCAACGTGCCCGAGAACTTCAACTTTGCCTTTGATGTGGTGGATGAGCTGGGGCGCACCAAGCCCGACAAGGTCGCCATGGTCTGGCTTTCCAACAAAAAAGAAAAGCGTGTTTTCACGTTCCGCGATATTTCCCTGCTTTCTTCTCAGGCCGCCAACTACCTCACGTCGCTTGGCATCAAGCGCGGCGACCGCGTGGTGCTGGTGCTCAAGCGCCACTGGCAGTTCTGGGTCGCCATCAACGCCCTGCATAAGATCGGCGCGATCGTCATTCCGGCCACCAACCAGCTCACCGCCAAGGACTTTTCCTACCGCTTCAACGCCGCCGGTGTGCGCGCCGTGATCGCCACGAGCGACGGCGAGGTGCGCGACGCCATCGACGAAGCGCACAAGGACAGCCCGACGCTGGAATTCAAGCTGTGCGTCAACGGCACGCGCGAGGGCTGGCTGAACTTCGACGAGGGCACGGCCGCCGCCTCGAGCGTATTCCCCCGCCCGACAGACCACAACGTGCGCGACAAGATGATCATGTATTTCACCTCCGGCACGACCGGCTACCCGAAGATCGCCGCGCACAGCTATGCCTACGCCATCGGGCACATCGTCACCGCCCGCTACTGGCACAACGTCGACACCGACGGGCTGCACTTCACCATCTCCGACACCGGCTGGGGCAAAGCCGTCTGGGGCAAGCTCTACGGCCAGTGGCTGTGCGAAGCGGCGGTATTCACCTATGACTTTGACCGCTTCCACGCTTCCGAGATTTTGCCGATGTTCCACGATTACAACATCACCACCTTCTGCGCGCCGCCCACGATGTACCGCTTCTTTATCAAAGAGGACCTGTCAAAATACGATTTCAGCAGCGTCAAGCACGCGACCACGGCGGGTGAAGCACTCAATGAAGAGGTGTATGAGCAGTTCAAGAACGCGACCGGGCTGATGATCCACGAGGGCTTCGGTCAGACCGAGACCACGCTGACCGTCGCCAACCTCATCGGCGCCGAGATCAGACCCGGCTCCATGGGCAAGCCCACGCCGCAGTTCGACATCAAACTCATCAACAGTGATGGTGAAGAAACCAAGGTGGGCGAGGTCGGCGAGATCTGCCTGAGCACCAAAAACGGCTTCCCCTACGGTATGTTCATCGGCTACTATCTCGACGATGAAAAGACGACCGAGGCGTGGTACGACGACCTGTATCACACCGGCGACATGGCGTGGCGCGATGAGGACGGCTACCTGTGGTACTTCGGCCGCACGGACGATCTGATCAAATCCTCCGGCTACCGCATCGGGCCGTTTGAGATCGAAAGCGTGCTCATGGAACTGCCCTACGTGCTGGAATGCGCCATCACGGGCGTGCCCGACCCGATCCGCGGTCAGGTGGTCAAGGCGACCATCGTGCTCACCAAGGGCACCGTCGGCACAGACGAACTGAAGAAAGAAATTCAGAATTACGTCAAAGAGCGCACCGCGCCCTACAAGTACCCCCGCGTGGTCGAATTTGTGGAAGAGCTGCCCAAGACCATCAGCGGCAAGATCCGCCGCGGCGTGATCCGCGGTGAAGACAAGTAAGAAGACACAAGAATCCCCCATAGCTGAACCGAACAGCTATGGGGGATTTTTCATGACTTCAATTCTTTTAGACGTTTAGTCGATCGCCACGGAATGACGCACCTTGGCGGATTCGTAAATGGCGTCGATGATCTTCATCAGCTCCACGCCGTCCTCCGCGCTGGCGCGGCAGGCTGCGCCGTTCATTGCCGCGTCGACAAACCCGGCGATCTCTGCGTTGAACGCGCCGCGGAAATCGAAGCCGGTGTTGCCCGTGGGCTTGATATCCACAAACATCGTCGCCGCGTCGGTGTAAAGCTCGACGTGGTCGGCAATGTTCACGCCCGCCTTGGTGCCGAACATGGTCACGAAGCCCACGTCGCGCGGCACGTTGAGGTTGAACGAAGCTTCGACCTGCAGGGTAAAGCCGTTGTCGAACTTCACCAGCGCCGAAACCATATCCTCGACGTTATACGGATGCTCGCCGCTGTCGTCGGCGTTCCACGCCATTTCGCCGCCGCCCGCGCGGTTGGGGCCGAGGTTGTCATAAGTCACGCCGAAGGCTTCGACGGGCTTGGGGTTGCCGGCGAGATAACGCGCCAGATCGATGACGTGAACGCCCAGATCGATCAGCGGGCCGCCGCCGGAAAACGCCTTATCCTTGAACCAGCCGCCGGGGCAGCCGCTGCGGCGCAGATACTGCGCTTTGGCATAATAAACGTCGCCCACCATGCCTTCGTTCTTGAACTTGAAGAAGGTATCGGCGTCAAGGCCGAAGCGGCGCACGAAACCGACCTGCAGGAGCTTGCCGTTGCGGTCAGCCGCCTCTTTCATCTTCTGCGCTTCCGCAGCGTTCATGGCCATGGGCTTTTCGCAAATGACGTTCGCGCCGCCGTCCAGCGCGGCGATGGTGCATTCCATGTGGGCGGAATTCCACGTGCAAACGCTCACGCAGTCGAGCTCTTC